>JACZVC010000007.1 GCA_022572885.1 Pseudomonadota bacterium
GGGATGCACCCCTCATCGATATCGCGGCTAAGTACCTCGGTATCGACAGCGGTAATGCAGGCCTTGCCGGGCACCGATTCGGTCCGAATCCCAATCTGGGCGCCGGTATAGGAGCGCGCCGGACAACCGAGGCGCCGCAATATGATCGCCATGACCGATACCGCGACTTGCTCGCCAGTGGCCAGCAGAGCATCTAGTTCCCTGGGATCGGGATCGGGACAGGCGCTATTGGCCAGATCGTTCAGCCGGTCGGTGCTGTCCCCCATCGCGGACAGGACCAGGACCACCTGGTGGCCTTGTTCGCGCAGTTCCATGGCGCGCCGGGCGTGGTTTTCCATCAACGCCACCGATGCGACCGAGGTGCCGCCGTATTTCTGAACGATCAGTGACATGTCACAGGTTTGCTCAACTCAGCTCGACACGATCAGTCGCTGAGCGCAGCCTCGACCAGCGAGGAAACACTGGCCAACGCCTCATCCAGCTTCGATGGATCGTTGCCACCGGCCTGGGCGAAGTCGGGCCGGCCGCCCCCTTTGCCGCCGACCGCCTTGGCAACAATGCCAATGATCTGGCCCGCATTGAGGACTTTGAGTTGATCCTTGCTGACCCCGGCCGCCAGGCGAACCTTGCCGTTATCGGCCGCGCCCAGAACCACGACCGCGCTACCGAGCTGGTTCTTGAATTGATCGACCGCGTCCCTGAGTGCTTTTGCATCTGCGCCATCGATACGCCGGGCCAGCACTTTGACCCCCCGCACATCCACTGCCTCGCTGACCGGGTCCGCGCCCTGCCCGCTGGCCAGTTGCTTGCGCAGCGTGGCCAGCTCTTTTTCGAGCTGGCGGTTGCGTTCGACCAGGTTCCGCACCTTGCCGGGCAGTTCCCCGCGCGATGCCTTGAGCATTCCGCCCAGCGCATTGCTCGCATCCTCTTCCGCCTGCAACCAGGCCATGGCGCCCTCGCCGGTCAGCGCCTCGATCCGGCGGACACCGGAGGCCACGCCGGTTTCCTGGGTAATCTTGAAAAAACCGATATCGCCGGTGCGCCGAACGTGGGTGCCGCCACACAGCTCGGTCGAAAAATCGCCGATGCTCATGACCCGCACCTGGTCGCCGTATTTCTCGCCGAACAAGGCCATGACGCCGGCGCCGATCGCATCGTCATAGCTCATCGTCCGGCTCTGTGCCTCGGTATTTTTCCGGATTTCGAGGTTGACCCGGCTCTCGATCTCGACCAGCTTCTCCGCACTGAGTGGCTCGAAGTGCGAGAAATCGAAGCGCAGCCGGTCGGGTGCGACCAGCGATCCTTTCTGGGTTACGTGATTACCGAGCAAAGTTCGCAATGCCGCATGCAACAGGTGGGTGGCCGAGTGATTCAAGACTATGTCATTGCGTCGCCCGGCATCGACCGCGGCGGCAAGCTGGTCGCCTTTTTTGATGCTGCCTTTGGCGACCGTGCCGACATGCACGATGGCATCGCCGGATTTCCGGCAATCCTCGACCCGAAACTCGACGCCTTTCGCGCCCAGCACACCAGTATCGCCGACCTGGCCACCGCTTTCACCATAGAAAGGGGTGCTGTCGAGCACGATCTCGCCTGACTGGCCCTTGCCCAGCGTATCGGCCGGTCCGTTTTCATCGAAGAGCGCAACGACCCGACCGTCGTTGGCCAGTGATTCATGACCGGTGAATTCGCTTGTTACATCCAATTCGATCGCCTGTTGCCGTTGCTGACCAAACTTGCTGGCCGCCCTCGCCCTGCTGCGCTGGCCGTCCATCGCCTGTTCGAAACCCTCGCGGTCGATGCTCAGGCCTTTTTCCCTGGCGATATCGGCGGTCAGGTCCAGCGGAAAACCATAGGTATCATACAACTTGAACACCGTGTCGCCGGGAATCTCCTTGCCCTCGAGCCTGGCAATCACTGCTTCCAGCAAGCCCATGCCCTGGCTCAGGGTCTCGGCGAAACGCCGTTCTTCCTGGAGCAGCATTTTCTCGATGTGTGACTGGGCTTTTTTGAGTTCCGGGTAGGCTTTACCCATTTCCTTGACCAGCGGTTTGACCAGTTTGTGGAAGAACGGCTCTTCCATGCCGAGCATGAAGCCGTGGCGGATCGCACGCCGGATGATCCGCCGCAATACATAGCCGCGGCCATCATTGGCCGGCAGTACGCCGTCGCAAATCAGGAAACTGCAGGCGCGGATATGATCGGCGATCACCTGCAGCGAGTTGTTGCCCAAATCCTTGGTGCCGGTCAGTTTTGCCGCACACTCGATCAGGTTTTTAAACAGGTCGATTTCATAATTGTTGGTCGTGCCCTGCATGACCGCGGCCATGCGCTCGAGACCCATGCCGGTATCCACGGACGGTTTGGGTAATGGCGTCATTTCACCATCGGCGGAGCGGTCGAACTGCATGAACACGAGGTTCCAGATCTCGACATAGCGATCACCTTCTTCGTCCGCCGAGCCGGGCGCGCCGCCGCTCACATCCGGGCCATGATCATAAAAAATTTCACTGCAAGGCCCGCACGGCCCGGTTTCGCCCATCGCCCAGAAATTCTCCTTCATCCCCAGACGGGTAAATCGCGCCGGGTCGACGCCGATGTGCTGCAGCCAGATATCGGCCGCCTCGTCGTCTTCTTCATAAACGGTGACCCAAAGGCGCTCGGCCGGCAGTTGCATGTCTTTCGTCAGGAATTCCCAGGCGTATTCGATCGCTTCTTGCTTGAAGTAATCGCCGAAACTGAAATTGCCCAGCATTTCGAAAAAAGTGTGATGCCGGGTAGTATAACCGACGTTTTCCAGGTCGTTGTGCTTGCCGCCGGCACGCACGCAGCGCTGCGAACTGACCGCCGTTTTATAGCGACGTTTTTCCTTGCCGGTAAAGACGTCCTTGAACTGCACCATGCCGGCATTGGTAAACAGCAGCGTCGGATCGTCGCCAGGCACCAATGAACTGCTGGCCACGATCTCGTGGCCCTTGCCGGCAAAAAAATCGAGGAACGCCTGTCTGAGTTGCGCGCTGTTCATTGCTGTCCTGGGCTAATCATCCTGTGGGTCGTCTGCCATGGCCGTCGCCGCGCGGATCTGCTCGTGGCTGAATCCGCGATGCTGGAGGAAACGCGACTGGCGTGCCTTGTCCTTATAACTGCCCGGTGCGCCGCTGCCAAATTTCCTGCACCGTACATCGCGGGCCAGATCCCGCCAGTTCACGGCCAACGCCGCGATCGCTGTTTCGATCAGTGCTGCCGACACGCCGCGTTGCCCCAGCTCCATACGAATCCGTACCGGCCCCTGGCCGCGTTGCATTCGGCTGTGAGAATAACTTTCCGCGAAGCGCCCGTCACTTTGCAGGCCCTCTGCGCTCAGCCGGTCGATGACCGACTCCAGCGTCCGCGGCTCGATGTTTCGCCGGCCGAGTTTGTCGCTCAGTTCCTGCCGTGAATGTTCACGGCGCGCCAGCAGGTTCATTGCCAACCGCCGGGCGCTTGCTTCGTCCAGCGCTTCTGCCGCGGGCTCAGGCTTCCTTTGCCAGTTCATTCGGCGCTTCGGTCTCGACCTCCACAACCTTGGTCGGCAACAGCTTGGTGCGCAGCGCTTTCTCGATTTCGGCCGCCGCCTCGGGATTATCCATCAGGTAACGGCGGGCATTTTCCTTGCCCTGGCCAATCCGTTCGCCGTTGTAGCTGTACCAGGCCCCCGCTTTTTCGACCAAACCATTGGCCACGCCCATGACGATCAATTCGCCCTCACGGGAGATTCCCTTGCCATAGTGGATCTCGAATTCGGCGGTCCGAAACGGCGGCGCCACCTTGTTCTTGACGACCTTGACCCGGGTCTCGTTGCCGATGATTTCGTCGCCTTTCTTGATCGCGCCGATGCGGCGAATATCAAGACGGACCGACGCATAGAATTTCAGCGCATTGCCACCGGTCGTGGTCTCCGGGTTGCCGAACATCACGCCGATCTTCATACGGATCTGGTTGATGAAAACGACGATTGTGTTCGAGCGGCTGATGTTGCCCGCCAGCTTGCGCAATGCCTGCGACATCAGGCGTGCGTGCAGGCCAACGTGATGGTCACCCATGTCGCCTTCGATCTCGGCCTTCGGGGTCAATGCCGCCACCGAGTCGATGACGATAATATCCACCGCGCCTGAGCGCACCAGCATGTCGGTGATCTCCAGCGCCTGCTCGCCGGTATCCGGTTGCGAGACCAGCAGCTCATCGATATCGACGCCGATATGGCCGGCGTAAACAGGGTCCAGTGCGTGCTCGGCGTCCACGAAGGCGGCCGTGCCGCCGAGTTTCTGGCATTCCGCGACGATTTGCAGCGCCAGCGTCGTTTTGCCGGACGCTTCTGGGCCGTAAATCTCAACCACCCGTCCCCGGGGAACGCCACCGACACCCAGCGCAACGTCCAGCGCGAGCGAACCGGTCGATACCACCTCAATGTCCCGTATCGCGCCGGCATCGCCTAGGCGCATGACCGAACCTTTACCAAACTGCTTTTCGATTTGCCCGAGTGCCGCGGCCAGGGCTTTCTTCCTGTTGTCGTCCATTACTCACCTGTCGTGTCGCCCCCGGGATCCAGAAGCGATCCCGGAAAAGACTCATTATTCCACATTATGCTCCGCTAAACAGCCGGGTTTGTCGGTCTATCCCACTGTTTGTGCGGGCCGTTCCCGCGGCCGGCGGCAATCAGGGGCCAGCGCTGCAGAACCCGGTACACGGGGCCGCCGGAACGGGTCTTGGACGACACCAGGACAAAATCGGCCGGCGTCCACAGGACGCCCTCGGGCGCAGGCAGATCGAGCCTCGCAGTGACTTTGCGCGCCAGCGTCAGGTGCGGCTGGTAAGGCCGCGGGTCTGGTTTGAGGCCGCAGGACTCGGCCACGTCCCATAACCGGCCCACCAGCCGTTCGAGCTCGCCGGGCACCGCGGCCGACGTCAGGTAACACACCTGGGCCCGGCGGAAAAAGCCCCAGCGATCGAGCAGCAGATCGAAACGGCTTGCCTGGACGCGACCGGCGGACCTTGCCACGCACTGGTATTGCCCATCCGGCACATTACCAAGGAAAGCCAGCGTGATATGGATATTGGCGGTATCGACCGTTCGCGCGCCGGCTTCGCTGAGTTTCCGGCGTGCGTGGCGGGTCACTTCGGCAAGCCGGGAACGCTGGGCCTGGTCCGGCCACAGCGCGAAGAACAGCCGTTGGGCGGGTTCGCTCACCGGCGGCGTTTCACAATTTGAGCAGACCCTTCAGTGCGTTGCCGACCGCGTAACGGCGAATCTGCTCACGATCGCCCTTGAAAAACTTGATCCTGGCGCTGCTCTCCACCGCCTGGCCGCGCCGCGACGACCAACACATCCAGACCGTGCCGATCGCCTTACCGTCTGGCGAGGCATCCGGGCCGGCGACGCCACTGACGGCTACCGCCACGTCGGCCTTGGCCCGGTCCAGCGCGCTTTCGGCCATTGCGGTCACGATCGGCTGGCTGACCGCGCCCTCGGCTTCAAGCGTGTTGATATCGATCCCCAGCAAATCGCGCTTGGCAATGTCGGCATAAACAGAAAAACCGTACTCGAACCATTGTGAACTGCCGGGCACATCGGTAATGGCCTTGGCGATCCAGCCACCGGTGCACGATTCAGCGATCGTCAGCTTGCGGCCGCTGCTTTTCAAATGCCGGCCAACCTTTTCGGCCAGTTCATAAAGCTCTTTGTCGTTGTACATTTGCCATCCTTCATCCTCGGCCGGATCTCAATGCCGATTCAGAACTTCCCTGTAGACCTCCAGATTACCCTGCACCATCGCGGAAATCGAAAACCGGTCCGCCACGTACCCGGGCCCCGCAGCTCCCAGCCGTTGCCGCAATACCCCGTCGTCGAGCAAGCGGCGTATTGCGCGGCTCAACTGCTCCACGTCGCCGGCGCTAACCAGCAGACCGCTGATATCCTCGGCCACCGCTTCCGGCAAGCCCCCGACCCTGGTGGCAATGACCGGTACGCCGCAGCTTTGCGCCTGCAACGCCGCACCGCAAATCCCTTCGGTCAGCGCCGGGTGCAGCGCGATGGCGCAACACGGCAAAATTTTCTCCAGGTCGTCGCGAAATCCCAGCAGCCGGACATGCTCCGCCAAACCGCGCTTTTCGACTTGCTCTGCCAGCGCCTCCTTTTCCGGGCCACTGCCGCAACAAAGCACCTGCAGATCGGGGTGTTTTTCAAGCACCGCTGGCAGGGCGTCGAGCATGATGTGATGACCCTTGCGATGGATGTATTGCGCGACCATGGCGATGACGATCGTCTCCTCGGCGATACCGAGATTCGCTGCCAGCCAGCCGCGATCGGGATCCGGCTTGAACCTGCGTTGGTCGACACCGCTATGTACCAGTCTCAGGTGGTCCTCGGGCACGCCTTCGGCCAGCAACACATCGCGGATACCATCGGCAACCACGATCACCTTCTGGTAAAGGCGGTATTTCAATCGTGCCAGCCAGCGATTTTCCGCATTGTCGACGCGCCGCGATACGATCACCGGGACGCCATGCAGGCGGGCCGCAATCGCGGCCAGGGGGTCGGCGCCGCGCCGGCTGTGGACATGAACCAGGTCGGGTTGTTCTGCTTTCAAGACCGCCTTGAGCCTGCCGATGAAGGCCAGGTCCAGATCGCCGGCCATCGGCAGCGCAACCACCGAACAGTCTTTTGCGGCGTTATCGGAGACCGCGCTGTTTTCGGTGCAAACCAGCACATTGGCAATGCCCAGCCGCCCCAGGCCGTGGATCAGGTAGAGAACCTGCTGCGCGCCGCCCCACAGGTGCCGGCCGGTTTCTACATGCAGTATTTTCATGGCCGCGGCCTTGCGAGATCCGGCGCCAGTTCGCGACAATGCTGCAGCACATCACCGACCGCCAGATTCTTCATACAGGTGTACGCTCCGTTACAGGTCGGCCGCCTGCGGCAAGGGGCGCAATGCATATCGCGATAAAGGACCTCGACATTGTCCTGGGTGGTCACGGTATAGGGCCGGGTCGAGCCAAACAGCATGACGGTCGGCCGGTTGAAGGCGACACCCATGTGCCCGAGACCCGTGTCGACGGCAACCACCAGCTCGCTGCCGGCAACCAGCCCGGCCGCCTCCGCGATGGTGGTCCGGCCCGCCAGGTTCAACAACCGCCCGTTTCTGTTTGCGCCGGCCAGATCAACGATGCGGCGAGCCGCGGCCTCATCCGCCTTGCCGCCGAGCAACAGCACCGGCCCCCCCGACTGCTGACACAATGCGCTCCCGAGTTCCGCCCAATACGCTTCCGGCCAGTGTTTTTGCGGCCGGGTGGTAAAAGGGCAAAGGGTGAGATACGGGCGAGACACGTCCAGGCTGGCGAGCAATCGCTTGCTCGCCGCGCGCTGCTCACCATCGAGCTCGAGCGTGGGCTCGAAAGACCCGGTGACCAGGCCAAGCGCCCTGGCCAGGCTCAGATACTCCGAACTGATCCGGCTGTTGTCGGGGTTGGCGGCCACCGCCTGGTCCAGTAGCCAGTGCGAGCGCTCCTTTGATTTGAGACCGATGCGATGCCGGGCGCCGGACAGCCTTAGCAACAAAGCGCTCTTCAACAGTCCCTGTGCATCGATTCCCAGGTCAAAAGCAAAGCTTTTAAGATACGCGCCAAAAGACCGTACCGCGCGCAGCAACGACCACAGTTTTTTCTCGCGCCAAAGCGCCGCCCACTCATTCCTGGGCCAGACCAGAACCTCGTCGACCGCCGGGTGGCCGGCCAGCAAATCGCGCCATTCCGGCTGCACCAGCCAGCAGATTTTCGCCATCGGGTAGGTTCTTTTCAGCGCCGAGGCAAGCGGCGTCGCCATCACGATATCGCCCATGGCGGATAAACGGACGATGAGTATGGAATCGGGACGCATCTGGTTTCGGCGCGGACGATCTTTCACCACGCCATCATCCCATATTTTTGCAAGTTATCCTTGCGATTTGCCAGCACGCGAGGCGCCGACTAGCATGCATTGCCTTGAAACCGACCAGCGACAATCACCCGTGAGCAGCGCCGCCGCCGAAAAACACACGCCGATGATGCAGCAGTATTTGCGCATCAAGGCCGAGCATCCCGATTTGCTGATGTTCTATCGCATGGGCGACTTTTACGAGTTGTTTTTCGATGACGCGCGCCGCGCATCGAGGCTGCTCGATATCGCCCTGACCTCACGCGGCAAGACCGCGGGACAGGCAATACCGATGGCCGGCGTGCCGGTACATGCCCTCGATAACTACCTGGCCCGCCTGGTCAGGCAGGGAGAATCGGTGGCCATTTGCGAGCAGATCGGCGACCCGGCCACGGCGAAAGGCCCGGTCGAAAGAAAAGTCGTGCGTATCGTGACGCCGGGTACCGTGACCGAGGATTCGCTGCTGGAATCGCGACGCGATACGCTGCTGGCCTCGGTATACCGTGACCAACGCGGCTACGGTCTGGCCTGGCTGGATATCAGCAGCGGCCGCTTTTGTGTTTGCGAACCGGTGGGCGAGAGCGAGCTGGCCGGCGACCTGGAACGTCTGCGACCGGCGGAACTGCTGATCCCGGAGGATCTGGAATTACCCGCCGTCGCCGGCAAGCAACCGGGTACCAGGCGGCGACCGCCCTGGCATTACGACCAGGAAACCGCGATCGATCTGCTCTGCAGGCAATTCGGCACCCGCGATCTCAGTGGTTTTGGCGGCGACGTCCTCGGTCCGGCGCTGTGCGCGGCCGGGTGCCTGTTGCAGTACGTTGCCGACACCCAGCGCAGCGCGGTACCGCACATCAGGAGTCTGCGCGTCGAAACGCGCGACCAGGCGCTGGTCATGGATGCCGCGACCCGGCGCAACCTCGAGCTCGAATTCAGCCTCAGTGGCGATCACAAAAAAACCCTGGCCGGGATCATGGATCATTGCGCCGGCGCCATGGGCAGCCGCCTTTTGCGCCGCTGGATCAACCGGCCGCTGCGCGACCCGTCGATACTGGAAGGCCGTTACCAGGCGGTGGCGGAACTGGCGGAAACCAACGCTCACCGCGACAGCCGCGAGTGTCTTGCCGGTGTCGGCGACCTGGAACGAATTCTTGCACGGATCGCGCTGAAATCGGCCAGACCCAGGGACCTGGCGCAACTGCGGGACAGCCTCGGGCGACTGCCCCGCCTCGGCGCGATCCTGGCGAACGCGAAAGCCGATCTGCTGCGCCGCTTGCGCGGCCTGGCCGGAGAACACCCCGAAACCCGCGACTTGCTGGAACGCGCCATCATTGAAACGCCGCCGGTACTGATTCGCGATGGCGGCGTGATCGCCACCGGCTACGACGAAGAACTGGACGAACTACGCTCGCTGAGCGAAAACGCCGATCAGTTTCTGCTCGACCTCGAGGCCAGGGAGAAAGCAAGAACCGGTATCCGCGGACTCAAGGTCGGCTACAACCGCGTGCACGGTTATTACATCGAGATATCGCGTCTGTATTCGGACCAGGTACCCGCCGAATACACGCGCCGGCAAACGCTGAAATCGGCCGAGCGATTCATCACCGGAGAACTCAAGGCCTTCGAGGAAAAAGTCCTGAGCGCCAGGGAACGCTCACTGTCCAGGGAAAAACAGTTATACGAGGAATTGCTGGAGACGCTGGGCGAGGTGTTGCCTGCTTTGCAGGACAGCGCCAGTGCGCTGGCGCAGATCGATGTGCTGGGCAACCTGGCGGAACGGTCGATCACACTGGACTTGTGCCGCCCCGAACTGCGCGATCAGCCAATATTGCAAATCACGGACGGCCGCCACCCTGTCGTCGAACAGGTCCTCGATGACCCCTTTGTACCCAACAGCCTCGACCTCGGCGAACAACGCCGCACGCTGGTGATCACCGGACCCAACATGGGCGGCAAATCCACCTATATGCGGCAAACCGCGCTGATCGCGATCCTTGCCCACATCGGCAGTTTCGTGCCGGCCAAAAGAGCGGTCATCGGACCGCTGGATCGTATATTCACCCGCATTGGCGCGGCAGATGACCTGGCCGGTGGCCGCTCGACGTTCATGGTCGAGATGTCGGAAACGGCAAACATCCTGAACAACGCAACGCGTTGCAGCCTGATTTTGCTGGATGAAATAGGCCGCGGCACCAGCACCTTTGACGGCCTGTCGCTGGCCTGGGCGAGCGCCCATTATATTGCGGAACATATTGGCGCGTTTACCCTGTTCGCCACCCACTACTTCGAACTGACCGACCTGGCCAAGGAATTGCCAAGCTGCCACAACGTGCACCTGGACGCGATCGAACACAACGGCAAACTGGTCTTCCTGCACAGCGTCAGGGAAGGCCCGGCCAACCAAAGTTACGGACTGCAGGTCGCCGCGCTGGCCGGGATGCCGCAACGAGCGATCCGCCATGCCCGGCAATACCTGGAAAGACTGGAACAACAGCAACTCAGGATGGCCGGGCGCGACGGCCAGGCCGAACTGGCGCTGGCGCCGCCGGCAATGGACGAGCCCGAACCCGACCCGGCGACCGAGCTGTTGCAAACGATCGATGCGGATGGCCTGACCCCACGCCAGGCGCTGGACCTGGTTTATCGCCTGAAACAGATGATCGAGAAATAATGCGGCTATCGCCCGGGCGATATGCAGACCCGTTAAAATTTTCCGTTGCGTAGAAAATCCGCGGCCCGGTCGGCGGCCTGACGCGAGAAATAGGACGTCGTGTGGGTCTGGTCGGGCATCTCCAGGATTTCTTTTGCACCGGGCAAACGCGTTTCATCGGCAAATACGATGCCGTCGTGCGTCGCATCCATGCTGCCGAGGATTTTCCCCGGTCCCCGTGGCTTGGTGGCGATAATGACGCCGATCTCGCGCTCACCGCGGTAAGTCATCGGTTCCCGGCCATGCGCCTGGGTGATGCTGCGCCCAAGAGCCATCCCGAGCAGAGGGATTCTAGCGAACCGTTTACCCGACTCGGAATGGGCAAATGGCGAGCCGATAGCCACCACGCGCCCCGGTGGGTCGAAGTCGTGGCGATTCAGCATATTGACGACGACGAGGCCGCCCAGGCTATGTCCGACCAAGTGCACAGTGTGTTCATCGAGGGCCTGGCAGTAATCGAACAGCCGGTCCGAGTTATGATCGAGGGAGCTCAGCATAGACCAGTAGTCGAAGGTATAAACCGGGCAATGCATGTTTCGGCGCAGGTGCCCGGCCATCGGCAACGAGGTAAACCCGTGCATCCACAATCCATGGACAACAACAACACATTGGTCGGCAGGATTCACTCGACCGCCAACCCGTTACTGCGGTTTTTCCTCAGCCTGCGGGCGGCGAATGCGTATGCCCAGTTCGCGCAATTGCTGCTCATCGGCAACGCTTGGAGCGTTGGTCAGCGGACAATGTGCGGATTGCGTTTTCGGGAAGGCAATCACTTCGCGAATACTGTCGGCACCGGCGAGCAGCATCACCAGCCGGTCGAGGCCAAAGGCGATGCCGCCGTGGGGCGGGCAGCCGTAGCGCAGAGCCTCCAGCAGGAAACCGAATTTTTCGCGGGCTTCGTCTGCGCCGATACCCAGCAACTCAAACACGGCTGTCTGCATCTCGCGATCATGAATACGCAACGAGCCGCCACCGACTTCAGATCCGTTCAACACCATGTCGTAAGCGCGTGACAGCGCGTTTTCGGGATCGGCTTTCAACGCCTCGGGGTCGGGGTTTGCGGGCGCGGTAAACGGATGATGCAATGCGTTCCAGCGCGCATTCTCCGAGTCGCGTTCAAACATCGGAAAATCGACAACCCACAGCGGCCGCCAGCCTTCCTCGATCAGACCGAGGTCACGACCGAGTTTTTCGCGCAAAGCCCCCAGCGCATCGTTGACCACCTGTGCCTTGTCCGCGCCGAAAAACAGCAGGTCGCCATCTTCGGCGCCGGTCCGTTCGAGCAGATTGTCGACCACGGCGTCCGGCAGGAATTTGAGGATCGGCGACTGTAAACCCTCGCGGCCTTTGCCGGCCTCATTGACCTTGATATAGGCGAGCCCGCGAGCGCCATAGCGGCCGACAAAGGTGGTGTAGTCGTCAATCGCCTTGCGCGTCAGCTGGCTGCCGCCCGGGACCTTGAGTACCGCCACGCGGCTATTCGCATCCGCGGCAGGGCCTGCGAATACCTTGAATTCGACGCCAGCCATCAAGTCGGAGACTTCGACCAGTTCCAGCGGTATGCGCAGGTCCGGGCAATCGGTCCCGAAGCGCTGCACCACCTCGGCGTGGCTCATCCGCGGAAACGGATCGGCCAGATCGACATCCAGAATTTCCTTGAACAACTCGCGAATCATCACTTCCATCAGGCCCATGATGCCCGCCTCGTCCATGAACGAAGTCTCGATATCGAGCTGGGTGAACTCGGGCTGCCGGTCGGCGCGCAGGTCCTCGTCGCGGAAACAGCGCACGATCTGGTAGTAGCGATCCATGCCCGACATCATCAGTAGCTGCTTGAACAGTTGCGGCGACTGCGGCAAGGCAAAAAACTGCCCCGGGTGGGTCCGGCTGGGTACCAGGTAATCGCGGGCGCCTTCCGGCGTCGCGCGCGTCAGCATCGGGGTTTCAATGTCGATGAAGCCGTTGTCATCGAGATAACGGCGCAACGCGCGCGTGACCTGGTGACGCATGAAAAACCGGGCCTGCACCTTAGCCTTGCGCAGGTCGAGATAGCGATAGCGCAAGCGCAACTCTTCGTTGGCATGCTCGTCATGATGAAACGGCGGCGTGTCCGAGGTGTTCAGGATGGTCAGTTCTTCGGCCAGCAGTTCCACCTGGCCGGTCGGCATTTTCGGGTTGGCGGTACCCTCGGGACGCCGGCGTACCCGGCCTTTGACTTGGAGCACGTACTCCCCGCGCACGCGCTCGGCCAGTGTGAAAATCTCCGGCGCATCCGGATGGAAGACCACTTGCAGCAATCCTTCACGATCCCGCAAATCGATAAAAATGACGCCCCCATGGTCACGACGGCGGTGGACCCAGCCCGAGACTTCCAGGGTCTGGTCTATATGGCTTTCATTGACCTGGCCACAATAATGGCTGCGCATGCTGATTATCCGTTGCAGCGGCGTTTGCCGCCGTGTAAAAGACGCAAAATTCTAGGGTCTGGCCGGTTGGCTGGCAAGCCAAATCGGTTGATTGCAGGTCTGCCAGCGGCCGGCAAGATTTTCCGCCAGGGCGGTCTTCAGGCAGACGACTTGCCGGCGGTGGATTTTGCGGCGTCGCCGGCGCTTTTCCCCGCTGCCGATTTGCTGTCGCCGGACTTTTCGGACGCGGCCTTTTTTTTGTCCGCAGGCGCACCCTTGTTGTCGTCACCCGCCAGGTTGCGTTGACCCCCTGTCTTGAAATCGGTTTCGTACCAGCCCTTGCCCTTGAGCCGGAATCGCGGCGCCGACACCAATCGTTTCAAACTCTGCTGGCCACACGATGGGCAAGTCAGCAACGGCTCGGCACCGATCTTCTGTAAGGCATCGAGACTGTGCGCGCACGCCTTACACTGGTATTCGTAAATTGGCACTGACGGCTCCTTGAGGACCGAGGGCATCGAAAGATAAGGCCTTGGCGTCGTTTTTCAAGTGCTTAGCGCCATCAGCCGATTCGCAGCATGAGCTGGTCCAGCCACCGGGTCGGCAACAAACGCTTTAAGACGGCCGTCAGCTTGGCCGGCGTAGTCACCCGGTAGCGAGCTTTCGGTTTTGTGCTGGTCATCGCCTTGAGCACGACCGCGGCCACTTTTTCCGGTCCCAGCGCAAATTTTGAAGTCGATTGCCCACGCTGGTAACGCTCATGCATTTTCTGGTATGCCTGCTGGTGGGCACTGCCGGCGGCCGTAATCTCCTCCGTGAACAGGCTGGTTGCGGTGTTCCGGAAATGGCTTTCAATCGGGCCGGGCTCGACCAGCGATACGAAAATTCCCGAGCCTATCAGTTCCAGGCGCAGCGTGTCGCTCAGCCCTTCAAGCGCGTATTTGCTGGCGTTGTATGCGCCGAAATACGGCAGCGCGACGAATCCCAGCATCGAGCTGATCTGCACGATTCGTCCGCTACCCTGTTCGCGCATCATGCGCAGGGCATGACGGGTCAACTGGTGGCAGCCGAACACATTGACCTGGAATTGCTTCTCCAGCGTTTCCCGGCTGATATCCTCCAAAGCGCCTGGCTGACCGATGCCGGCATTGTTGACCAGGCCAAACAGTTTCCCGTCGCAAGCCTGGTCCACTTCCACCATACAATTGCGTACCGACTGAGCATCGCTGACATCCAGGCTGATCGTCTCAAAACCGGCATGCACAAGCTCTTCGATATCTTCGCGGGTACGCGCAGTGGCAAACACCCGAAACCCCTCATCCTTGAGCAAATCGGCGCTCGCCCGCCCAATACCGGAGGAGCAACCCGTCACCAGTACGCTTTTGTTATAGTCGCCTGCCATTGCTTTCCGTTCCTCAGTCAATAAGCCCAAAAAGCCAGTAATCGCGATGGATCCCACCGCCGAAGAGCGCCTGCAACAAGCCAACCGTCTGCAGCAACAAGGACGGCTGGAAGATGCCGCCGGATTGTATCAGGCTCTGGCGAGCGAATACCCCCGTGACCCACAAAGCCGGTTCGGGCTGGCCATGATAGAGGTGTCGCGAGCTAATCCATCGATCGCGGTCGGTCATCTCCAATCGGTTTTGCAGATTGCGCCGGAGATGGCTGCTGCGCGGCGCTGGATGGGGCGCTGCTTGCGTGTCCTGGGCAAAAACGATGAAGCCGTCAGGTGTTTCGAAGCCTGTACCGACGAGGCAAGTTGCGATCCACGAGAACTGCTTGAGCTGGGCGAGGCCCGGCTGGCAGCGGGACACACGGACCGGGGACGCGCCACCTTGGAAAATTTTGTCGATCAGTCCGAAGATCATCCCGAAGCTATGCTCGACGCCGGCCTGAGCTACCACCAGGCCGGTCTGCTCGATGAAGCCGCGGCGCAATACCGGATGGCTTTGGACCGGGAGCCGAAGTTGCAACTGGCGCGACGCAACCTGGCGGCCGTTTTCCAGGCCCAGGGTCGTTTGGATGAAGCCGAATCACTGTACCGGCAGGTGCTCGAGACGGAGACCGGCAACCACGAAGTCTGGCAAAACCTGGGCACTTTGCTAAAAGACAAGGACCAGCTTGCCGATGCACTGAACTGCTACGAGCGAGCCATGCGCTTGTATCGGTTGCCCTGTCCCGGCGATCTGGCGAAAGTGCTGCAGCAAAATCCCGAGGCCAGGCTGACATCCTTACATCATCTGAAGTTGCAGGCCGAACAACTGGAATACCTGGGCGCCCGGGGCCGGCTGTCTCCGGCCAATGCCGGTCTGGCCGGCCGCTACCGCGAAGTTATTGCGGAAATCGAGGCAACCAGACCTACTTCACACCGAATCGTCATGAACGAAGAGCAATTCAAACGCATCGGCCCGACCAATGGCCGCCTGATGCACCTGACCCCGGCCAACACCGTGCCCGGGGGGGCGCTCAATCCTGATCTGGACTTTGCGGGCATCGACGGAAGCTATCGCGCACAAAGCCCCGGTCTGGTGGTTATCGACAATTTCCTGAAAGCCGATGCGCTCAAGCGGTTGCGCGATTACTGCCTGGAATCCACGGTCTGGTTTGATTTCCGCAAAGCCGGCGGCTATTGCGGCAGTTACATGCAGGACGGCTTTGGCAATGACCTGTTGATGCAACTGGCCGGTGAACTGCGCGAGAAACTGCCGGAAATCCTGGGGCAACACCCGCTGAACCAGATGTGGGGTTACATTTATGACAGCGAGATGAGCGGGATCACGGCCCATGCCGATGCCGCCGCCGTCAATCTCAATTTCTGGATCACGCCCGATGAGGCCAACGAGGACCCCGCAAGCGGCGGCTTGATTGTCTACACGAAAGAGGCGCCAGTGGAATGGGATTTTGACAAGTACAATAATGAGTACGACGCGATCGAGGCTTTTGCCAAAGGATCAGATTCGGTGGTCGTGACTCATCGCTGCAACCGCGCGGTACTGTTTCATTCCAACCTGATCCACAAGACCGACAACATCCGTTTCAAAACCGGCCTGGAAAATCGTCGAATCAACATCACAATGTTATTCGGCCAGCGCGCCCGAGTGCCATCGATACTGGGGGAAATCAATCTAGAAACCTGAGCCGTTCTTTTGTCGCGGGAAATACAAGCGGCAACCGTAACTGTGAGATTTCGCCCGCCTGTGCGTCCAAGCATTACAATCGCCCGTGAGCTCGCAATATTCGAGACAGGTCATGTGGTTTTTTACTTCGGGGACGTTAGGGTGGTAGCCCTGTTTCTGCGGATTAAAGGGATACTGTGACGTACAAGCGGCAAGAAATAGAATTATACCGATTAACGATTTCATAGCATCCTCCGAATATTTACCCCCTTATGGTTGCCATCTGGATAAAAGGGTGTTCCCGATTACCCAATTCGATATTAAATACTTTTGAGAAATGAAGTCGTTGAGCTGCGTCACAAACCCACTATTTTTTTGCGCATATGAGCAATGCACAATCAATGATTGAAACGTGAATTTTGCGTAATGGTCGGATTCTACCCCGTTGCCACCGGCGGTTGAGTTAAGGCCGTGGATTCCCCCGGCGGTTTCGTCGCGGACAGAGCTTCAGCGGAGCTGAGACTTCATAGCCTCTTTCTTGGCCCTCTTCGCTGCCTTCCTTTCTTTAGGCGTCATCGTCGGTTGCTTCTTGCCTTCTTTATTCGGGCTGCGGTCTTTGGACATACTGTTCGCTCCTTATCCATACCACTTCAGACCCATTATACGTTGGAATGGCTACTGGTCGCATCGGGCCTGAAGGCCCTCCTGCACCTTAATCTCAGAGCGTCTCCATCGGTTTGAAAGTGGGATTTTGGCTTGTCTTCGCAAATGATCAGTACCCCCTCTCCAGGTCAACCACCGACAACATCGGTTCGCCGGCGATGTAGCGGCGCAGGTTTTCCTTGACCAGGATCCAGCGGCGGTCGGAAGACTTGTCGGAACTCGCCGATACGTGCGGCGTGATAATGACCCTCGGCAGGGTCCACAATTCATGATCCGAGGGCAGCGGCTCGGGGTCGGTCACATCGAGCCCGGCGCCCGCCAGTTCGCCATTTTTGATCGCCGCGACCAGGTCGTCGGTCACCACGCTGCGGCCGCGGCCGATATTGATGAAATAGGCGGTCGGTTTCATCGCCTTGAAAAATGCGGCATCGAACAGACCGGTCGTCGCCGGCGTCAGCGGCGTCACATTGACGATCGCATCGGCTTTGGGTACCAGCCCCATCAGTTCATCGGCCAGCCCGACATACTCGACAAACTCCGGTCCTTCGCGACGGCTGTTGCGGGTCGCGATCACGCGCATACCCAAAGCGTGGGCTTTCCTCGCCACCGCGGTGCCGATGCCGCCCAGCCCGACCACCAGCATGGTCCGGCCCGGCAGCTCCCAGCGGCTCGGGTCGGAGCGGTCCCGGCCGCAACCCCAGCACGACTGCGCCCGCTGCATCGCGGAACTGTCAAGGCGCCGGTTCAACGCCAGCAACAAGGCGATCGTGTGTTCCGACATGGCCGGCCCGTAAAGGCTTCGCGCGTTGGTCAGCAGCACGCCCCGCTCCTGCAAAGTATTGTCCGCGACACATCGGCCAACGCCGGCGGACATGGACTGCACCCAGGTCAGCCCGATACCGGCCTTGATCGCGGGCAGCAAACAAAAACCCACGAAAACCTGGGCATCGGCAATCTCCCGCATGATCGCATCAGGGTTTGCCGCGGCAACCAGTTCGACTCCGGGTGCGGCCTCGGCCAGCCAGTCGATGCGCTGCTGCGAGTCGGTCAGCACGACGATTTTTGCCGGCATCCGCCAGTTGGGCAGGTCGCGGCTCGCGGTATTGCTTGCCCGCAGTCCGAGGCTGGCAATCAGTTCGGCGGCATCGGCGCTTTGTGCGTGCGCATCGTCAGCGGATACACAATGAATGGCGAGCAGGATGGCCAGCAGGCCCGGGAGTTTCAAATGCATGGACGGCTACCTCCAGTGGCTAACCGGATTTAAGCACACTCCGCTCAGTTTAGCGGCGTATCAACTGCTGAAGCTTAATCCGTCCTTGCCGGCATCGACCTTGATCGTGGTACCTGGACCGAAATCTCCGGCGAGAATCCGCTGCGCGAGCGGATTTTCCAGTTGCTGCTGGATCGCACGCTTTAGCGGCCGGGCCCCGTAAACCGGGTCGAAGCCGGCGTCGGCGATCCGGTCGCTGGCTGCATCGCTCAGCTGCAGACCGATATCGCGCTCGTGAAGCCTCTTGGCCAGGTGAGCGACCTGGATATCCACGATGGCGCGAATATTCTCTCGCGACAGCGGATGGAACACGACGATATCGTCCACCCGGTTGATGAACTCCGGCCGGAAGTGCTGGCCGAGGATTTCGAGCACCTCGGTTTTCATCTGCGCGTAATTCGCCTCGCCGCTGAGTTCCTGGATGCGCTGCGAACCAAGATTGGAGGTCATCACGATCACGGCGTTGCGAAAATCGACGGTGCGTCCCTGGCCATCGGTCAGCCGGCCGTCGTCGAGTACCTGCAGCAGGATATTGAAGACATCCGGATGCGCTTTTTCGATTTCGTCCAGCAGGATCACCGAATACGGCCGGCGCCGGATCGCTTCGGTCAGGTAACCGCCTTCTTCATAACCGACATAGCCTGGCGGCGCGCCGATCAGCCTGGCAACCGAGTGCTTTTCCATGAACTCGGACATGTCGATGCGCACCATGGCGTCTTCGGTATCGAACAGGAACGCAGCGAGCGCCTTGGTGAGTTCGGTCTTGCCTACGCCGGTCGGCCCTAGAAACAGGAAGGAACCATTGGGCCGGTTCGGGTCTGACAGCCCCGCGCGCGATCGTCTGATCGCATCGGCCACCGCGGTCACCGCTTCCTTCTGCCCGACCACCCGCCTGGCGATCTCCGCCTCCATCCGCAGCAGCTTGTCTTTTTCTCCTTCCAGCATCTTGCTGACCGGGATCCCGGTCCACTTGGACACGACATCGGCCACTTCGTCTTCGGTGACCTTGTTGCGCAACAACTGGAGTTCCCGGGACTCGGCTTCAGCCGCCTGTTCGAGCTCGGCTTCGAGTTGGGGGATCCGCCCGTACTGCAGTTCGGATGCCCGCGCCAGGTCCTGCGCACGATGCGCTGTTTCCAATTCCGTGCGCGCGCGTTCCAGTTCTTCCTTGATGTGCGAAGCGCCCTGCACGAGCGCCTTCTCCGCCTTCCAGATTTCCTCCAGATCGGAATACTCGACTGCCTTCTCTGCGATCTCCTTTTCCAGGTCTGCAAGCCGCTTTTTCGATGCTTTGTCGGTTTCCTTTTTCAGTGCCTCGCGCTGAATTTTCAACTGGATCAGCCACCGTTCCCTGCGATCCAGTTCTTCGGGCTTGGAATCTATTTCCATGCGGATCAAAGAGGCGGCCTCGTCGATCAGGTCGATCGCCTTGTCCGGTAGCTGCCGGTCGCTGATATAACGGTGCGACAACGTCGCGGCGGCGACGATAGCCGGGTCGGTAATCTCGACGCCATGGTGTACTTCGTATTTCTCTTTCAGGCCCCTGAGTATCGCAATGGTATCTTCCACGCTCGGCTCATCGACCAGCACTTTCTGGAAACGCCGTTCCAGCGCCGCGTCTTTCTCGACATGCTTGCGATACTCGTCCAGCGTCGTGGCGCCGACGCAATGCAGTTCGCCGCGCGCGAGCGCCGGCTTGAGCATATTGCCGGCATCCATCGATCCTTCCGCCTTGCCGGCGCCGACCATCGTGTGCATCTCATCGATAAACAAGATGATCCGGCCTTCCTGTTTGGCCAGGTCATTGAGAACGGCTTTCAATCGTTCTTCGAATTCTCCGCGAAATTTCGCACCGGCGATCAGCGCGCCCATGTCCAGCGACAGCAGGCGTTTGTCACGCAGGCTCTCGGGAATCTCGCCGTTGACGATGCGCTGGGCCAGGCCCTCGACGATCGCGGTCTTGCCGACACCGGGTTCGCCGATCAGGACCGGGTTGTTCTTGGTCCGTCGCTGCAATACCTGGATGGTGCGGCGAATTTCGTCGTCGCGGCCGATCACCGGGTCCAGCTTGCCTTGTTCGGCCAGTTCGGTCAGATCGATGGTGTATTTTTGCAGCGCCTGACGAGTATCTTCTGCATTGGGGTCACTGATGGTCTGACCACCGCGCAGATCGTCGATCGCTTTTTCCACGGCGCCCTTGACCACACCGCAATCGCCCAGCAGTTTGGCAAGTCCGCTTTTCCCGCCCAGCGCCGCGAGGACAAACATCTCGCTGGTAATAAACTGGTCGCCGCGGTCCTGAGCGAGCTTGTCCATGACATTGAGCAAGCGATTCAGCTCATTGGAAATATGCACCTCGCCGGGCGTCCCTTCGACCTGCGGCAGCCTGTCGACCGCCTCGCCCAACTGAGACCGCAGCAGGTTGACATTGGCGCCTGCCTTGGTGAGCAGGTGCCGTACGCTGCCGCCTTGCTGATTAAGCAACGCGATCATCAGATGCACCGGTTCGATAAACTGGTTGTCGCGACCCAATGCCAGTGACTGGGCATCGGCCAGCGCAATCTGCAGCTTGCTGGTTAATTTGTCCATTCGCATAGTGGATACCCCGGCAAAAAGCGGCCTGGCGCAAAGCTCTCAGCGCCAGGCTCTGATTGCCTGTTAAATGGGGGTTCTGACGAACTAAATCAAGTTATTGGCGGCGAGCCCTAATGGACCACCTGGTGGGTCGTGGCGACGACAAACACGCCGACACCGATCAACAATGCCTGCAGCAAGCTGGCCCTGACTTCGACATTGCGGTGCAAGCCGGGGATCAGATCGGCAACGGCGATATACAGAAAACTCGATGTGGCGATGGCCAGGACATAGGGCAACAATTCCGTGGCCTGATCGAGCAAAACCCAGCCGGCGATGCCTCCGAGGACCGAGGTCAGGCTGGCCAGCAAATTCAGGGTGAATGCCTTGCCTCTCTTCAAGCCGGCATTAAGCAGGACCGCGAGATCGCCCACTTCCTGCGGAATTTCATGTGCGATCACCGCAATTGAGGTTACGACACCGAGGTGAATATCCGTCAGAAAAGCGGCGGCAATCAACAATCCATCGAGAAAATTATGAATCCCGTCGCCGACCAGGATCATCACCCCGGATGCGCTCGCCCGGTGCTGGTCGCTGGGCCCGTGCGCTTCGCAGTCGTCGTGGTGACAGTGACGCCAAAGCACCAGCTTTTCGAGCAGGAAAAATACCAGGATACCGGTCAGTACGGTCGCACCGATTCGATGGTAACTGTCGACGCCGGCGCCATCCAGCGCATGGGGCAGCAGGCCGAGTAATGCCGCTGCAAGCAAGGCGCCGGTCGCGAAACTCACGAGGTGAGGTAAAAGGCCGGTGCGCCGCCGACTCGAAAACATCAACAGGACGCTGGCCGCCAGTGCGCTCAGCACACCGCCGAGGAAGGTAAAAAAGACTATCCAGGCCAGCACCGGCATTTAACCCAATCCCCCAAAAGTTTTATTGATTACGGACCGGCTGATTGTAACGATGTATGGCCGGCAAGGCACAACGCATATCTTGTTGTCACTGCAGCCAGATCATGCACGCCTGGCGCCCGCAGCGGTCTTCGCGCCGGTAAGAAAAAAACCGCTGCACATCGGTGAACGTGCAAAAAGTTCCGCCAAACACGCTAACCCCCCGCGCTTCCAGGATATGGCGCGCCAGGCCATACAGGTCCATCTTCCAGTGACTGGTATCGTCCTCGGCGAAGGAAGTCGCGCTGGCCTGGCTTTTCTCGACAAACGCCTGCCTGACCTTCGCGCCGACCTGGTAGGCAGCCGGCCCGATCGCCGGCCCCAGCCAGGCGAGCAGTTGTGGTCCGTCGCGGGACATTTTTTTCAATGCCGCTTCGATAACGCCACCGGCCAGGCCCTGCCAGCCAGCATGTACCGCGGCGACCTGCTTGCCGTCGTCGCTACACAGCAAAATGGGCAGACAATCGGCGCTCAGAATCGCACAAACCTGGCCTGGCCTGCTGCTAACCGATGCATCGGCGGCAACCGGCATTGACTCTGACGCAAGATCGACAACGCGGTTACCGTGCGCCTGTGGCAACCACCGAGGCTCTGCCGGCAAACCGGCAAAGGCGCGCAAGCGCTTCCTGTTTTCGGCGACATTGTCATCGCGGTCACCAACGTGGCCCGCCAGATTCAGGCTGGAAAATTCTCCCCGGCTGACGCCGCCGATGCGTGTAGTCGCGAAGGCACGGATATTCCCTGGCGCCGGCCAGTCCGGAATAATCAGCTCGATTCCGATCACGTTCGCGCTCCGTCCTTGTTGGCCGCGTCCTTGCGCAGTACCTGGATCAATGCAGCTAAATCGCCGGGGATTTCAGCACTCCAATCCAGCGCTTTCCCGCTGCGCGGGTGGGATAAAGCCAGGCGACCTGCGTGCAGGGCCTGGTGGCTGAATTTACGCAGGATATCTGCGAGTTCTGCACTGGCGCCTGCCGGTATGGCCAGTCGGCCGCCATAGACAGGATCGCCGATCAGGGGATGGCGCAGGTAAGCGAAATGCACACGAATCTGGTGGGTGCGCCCGGTTTCGAGGCTGACCCGAACATGGCTGTGCCCGCGAAATCGTTCGATCACGCGATAATGGGTGACTGCATTCCGGCCTGCGGGTCTAACGGCCATCTTCCGGCGGTCATTCGGGTGGCGATCGAGCGGCTGATCCACGGTCCCGCCCGCGGTCAGCACACCCAGGCAAACCGCCTGATATTCACGGGTAATCTCCCGGAGCGCCAGCATATCGCTGAACTGTTGCTGGATTTCGGCATCGCGCGCAACCAGCAGCAAGCCGCTGGTACCCTTGTCCAGCCGGTGGACGATCCCCGCCCGCGGCATTGCTTCCAGCCGCGCGTCAAAATTCAGCAAGGCATTGACCAAGGTGCCATCCGGGTTGCCGGCGCCTGGGTGCACGACCAGCCCGACCGGCTTGTTGATCACCAGAAAATCATCGCCCTGATCCACGATCTCCAGCCGGATGTCCTGTGGCCGATCGACAGTTCGTGGCTCCAGAGACTCGCGAATCAGCACCTGCTCGCCACCGGTCAGCTTCTGTCTCGGGCGGGTCGTCTTGCCATCCAGGAGAATATCGCCGCTTTCTATCCATTGCTTGATGCGGCTCCGCGAAAACTGCGGAAACAATCGGGCCAGGACCTGGTCTAAACGAAAACCTGCCTGATCCGACGGTATTACCAGATTGTGTTCACGGCTTCCTGTCACTGCATCCCGACCGACGTGGCTGAACCCCGCGCAGTTTACGGTATACTCCGTGCCCCCGCTAAGCACGTAGGAAAAAATGTGGCTGATTTGAACAACATAGTTCGCTGGTTGATCGTCTTGTTGCTGGCCGCAACGCTGAGCGGCTGCGGCGGCAGCCCGCAGGAAGTCGACCCGAACCTGGGCGCAATAAAGCTGTACGAAAAAGCAAGACAAAGCATGATTACCGGAAATTTCAGCAATGCAATCATGCGATTTGAGCGACTGGAAGGCCGTTTTCCTTTCTCTAACCAAACCAAACAAGCCCAGCTCGACATCATTTTTTGCTATTACATGAACCGCGAACCCGACGCGGCGGTCGACGCGGCCGATCAGTTCATCCTGGAGAATCCGACCCACCCGCGTGTCGATTACGCCAATTACATCAAGGGCATGGTCTTTTTCCCCAAGAAAACCAACAAGTTTTTCCGGTTGTTCAAGGTTGACCCGACCGAACGTCCGCCGAGCTCCGCACGAACTTCTTTCGAAAATTTTCATTACTTGGTGACGAATTTTCCGGATAGTCCTTACACGGCCAATGCCCGGCAAAGGATGATTTATCTGCGCAACTACCTGGCCAAATACGAGTTGCACGTTGCGAATTACTACATGGATCGCGGTGCGTATGTCGCGGCGCTAAAACGTGCGCAGAACGTAATGGTCGAATACCAGGGCACGACGTCGGTAGCCGATGCGCTTGGCGTGATGATCGATGCTTACGAAAAGCTCGACCTGCACGAGATGGCGCAACAGACGCGCCAAGTTTTGCAACTGAACTCCGGCCGGTTGTCCGGCGCGATGTCGAGCACCACCAGCCCAGACTAGCTGGCCTTGTACCCCGATGTGATCGGATAACGCCAGTCGCGTCCAAAAGCGCGGCTGCTGATGCGCACACCCGGCGGAGCCTGGCGTCTCTTGTATTCGTTGCGCTGGACCATTGCCAGCACCTTGCCGACTATGGCGCGCTCAAAACCTCGTTCGCAAATCTCGTCCACCGACAGGTTTTCCTCGACCAGCGCCTCGAGTATTGGATCGAGAATATCGTAGGGCGGCAGATTGTCGCTGTCTTTCTGACCTGCGCGCAGTTCCGCAGAAGGTTCGCGGGTCAGCGCGCGCTCCGGTATGACCGGGCCCAGCGAATTGCGATATCTGGCCAGTTCATAAACCAGGGTTTTTGAGCAATCCTTGATCGGCGCAAACCCACCGGCCATGTCGCCGTACAAAGTGGCATAGCCGACCGCCATTTCGCTCTTGTTGCCGGTGGTCAGGAGCATTTTCCCGGTTTTGTTCGATATCGCCATCAGGATGATGCCCCGGCTGCGAGCCTGGATGTTTTCCTCGGTCGTATCCTCCGGCAAACCCGCAAACAATGGCCCGAGAGTATCGAGGACGCTGCCGAAAATATCCTCGATCGGCAATACGTCATACTGAACTTCCATCGTTCGCGCCTGTTCGGCGGCATCCTCGATGCTGATATCGGCGGTGAAGCGCGATGGCATCATGACTGTCTGCACCCGGTCGGCACCCAGCGCGTCAACGGCGATGGCAAGAGTCAATGCCGAGTCGATCCCACCGGAAAGACCGATGACCACGCCGGGGAAACCGTGGTTAATCACATAGTCGCGAACGCCCAGGACGATGGCTCGGTATGCGCTTTCGGTTGGCCCCAGGTCCGCGCAAATTTCCGCCGGCGCCACTTCCACCCCGTCCGCTCTGGCGCGCAGTTCCAGCGGATAGACGCCTTCTTCAAACTGGGGAGCCTGAAACACGGTCTCGCCCTTTGCGTCGAGGGCCATGGAACCGCCGTCAAACACCAGTTCATCCTGGCCACCGACCAGGTTCAGGTAAATCATGGGAATCCCGCTGCCGCTGCTTCGTTCCGCCAGCAACGCCCGCCTCCTGGACTGGCTGCGAATCTCGTACGGAGAGCCATTGGTGATGATCAGGGCCTCAGCGCCGATATCACGGGCAGCTTCGGCGGTACCGTCGTGCCAGATGTCCTCGCACAACGCCAGACCCAGCCTGATACCGCCAATATCGATGATCTTTGCTTCGTCCCCGGCCAGGAAATAGCGTTCTTCATCGAACACCGCGAAATTGGGCAGATATCGTTTCCGGTAATTCACGCTCTGCTTGCCTTCGCCGATCAGGGTCAGCGAATTGTAGATGCCGTCTTCGGTGTACTCGGGATAGCCGATCAGGACCTGGACGCCTGCCAGTTCCGCCACCAGCTTAGCCAGGCCGTTGGCGACCTGTCGCCTCAGCCCCTTGTGGAACAGCAGGTCCTCCGGCGGGTAACCGGTCAGCGTGCATTCGGGAAATACCACGAGCTGTGCGTGCAACTGGTCGCGAGCACGGTGGGCGGTCTCGATGACCCGCCGGGTATTGCCCGGCACATCGCCCACGGTCATGCTGATCTGCGCCAGCGCAATCGTTATTTGCCTGGACCCGGAACCTTTATCGTTGGAGGGTTTATTCATTGCTCGCCGATTGTTGTTTCCGCAGACAGCGGCGCAAGTCTGTCAGCCACCCAGTCGCTGCAACATGGCGCTGCCCATCTCCGCAGGCGAACGCACCGTGGTAACGCCAGCCGCATTCAGCGCCTTGAATTTTTCCTCCGCGGTACCGGTCCCGCCGGAGATGATTGCCCCGGCATGACCCATGCGTTTGTCTGGAGGCGCTGTCACACCAGCAATGTAAGCGACCACCGGCTTGCTGACATGTTGTTTGATGTAAGCGGCCGCGGCTTCTTCGTCGGTGCCACCGATCTCACCCACCATGATAATACCTAAGGTCGCCGGGTCCGCCTCAAACAGTTCGAGACAGTCGATGAAATTCATCCCCCGAACCGGGTCGCCGCCGATACCGATGCAGGTCGTCTGGCCAAGCCCGTTGCAGGTGGTCTGATAAACCGCTTCGTAGGTCAGCGTTCCGGATCGCGACACCACGCCAACCTTGCCCGGCTGATGAATAAAGCCCGGCATGATGCCTATCTTGCACTCGCCCGGCGTAATGATGCCCGGGCAATTTGGCCCGATCAGCCGGCAGTCATAATCGTTCAGCGTGGCCTTGACCCGCACCATGTCCAGGACGGGAATGCCCTCGGTGATGCAAACCACCAGCTTGATGCCGCCATCGGCAGCTTCCAGGATCGCATCGGCGGCACAAGGCGCCGGCACATAGATCATGCTGACCTCAGCTCCTGTTTCCGCAACGGCCTGGTGTACCGTATCGAAAACCGGCAGGTCCAGGTGAGTCTCGCCGCCACGGCCGGGCGTTACCCCACCGACCATGCTAGTCCCGTATTCGATGCTCTGACGGGAATGAAAGCTGCCCTGGCGCCCGGTAAACCCCTGGCAAATGACCTTGCTGTCTTTATTAACGAGTATGCCCATTGCTGGCTGGTGTTTACTGTTTGCTCAGGCGACGACGGCCGCGACTTTTTTCGCCGCATCGGTCAAGTCATCGGCGGCGATAATATCCAGTCCGCTGCCGGCCAGCAGTTCCCTGCCCTCGTTTACATTGGTGCCCTCCAGTCTCACAACCACAGGCACTTCGACGCCCACTTCTTTCACCGCAGCAATAATTCCCTCGGCAATCAGGTCGCAGCGAACGATGCCACCGAATATGTTCACCAGGATCGCCTTGACCCGGTCGTTCGACAAAATCAGCTTGAACGCCTCAGCCACGCGCTCGGCTGTCGCGCCGCCACCGACATCCAGGAAATTCGCCGGGTCGCCGCCGTGCAGTTTGATCAGGTCCATCGTCGCCATCGCCAATCCGGCGCCGTTGACCATGCAGGCGATATTGCCGTCAAGGGACACATAATTGAGATCGTGGGCACTGGCCTCGTTTTCCTTTTCGTCTTCCTGCGTCGGGTCGCGCCATTCCAACATCTGCGACTGGCGAAACAGCGCGTTGTCTTCGATATTGATTTTCGCGTCCAGCGCGACCACATCGCCATCGGCGGTCACGATCAACGGGTTGATTTCGATCATCGAAGCGTCGCGTTCGACAAATAACTTGTACAACTGCATCGTTATCCTGGTGAACTGAGCGACCTGTTCCTTGTCGAGTCCCAGCGAGAATCCCATCTGGCGGGCCTGGTACGGCTGCAGACCGGCCGCCGGGTGGACCGACAGCGTTTGAATCTTGCCCGGCTCCGCCGCTGCGACTGCCTCGATATCCATGCCGCCCGCCGCGGACACCATAAAACTGATGCGCTCGCTGGCACGGTCCACCAGCAGGCTCAGATAAAGTTCGCGCGCAATTTCGGAACCCACCTCCACGATTACCGTGTGAATTGGCAACCCCTCGGGTCCGGTCTGTTTGGTGACCAGGGTGCTCCCCAACATTTCCAGCGCGGCTTTTTTGACTTCATCGACGCTGGTGACCAACCTGACGCCTCCTGCCTTGCCACGACCACCCGCGTGTACCTGGGCCTTGACCACCCAGACATTACCGCCCAGCTCCCTGGCAGCGCTGGCTGCATCATCGGGCGTGTGCGCCGGCAGCCCTTTTGGTACGGGAATGTCGTACTGCCTGAACAAGCGCTTCGACTGGTATTCGTGGAGATTCATCTGGCGGACCCGGGATTTCAGAAGGCGCGTATTGTGGAGCAAATACTCAGCCGGTGCAAAGCTGTTTGGGCCTGGCGGCCTTTGCTTCTACAATGGTCACGGCAAAATGCCAGCCACGGAATGAGGCACCCATGCAGGCAAGCTCGAGCACCGGCGAAGTGAGTCGTCCGGCCCTGACAAAAGTTGCCCCGGCAACCCAGGCGCCCCGTCAGGCCGCCGACGACCTCAGTTGGAGAATACTGCAGCTACTGAATGTATTTCGGGTCCTGGCCGCAATATTGCTGTTGATGCTTTTTGCCAGCGCCGATCAACCGAGGATTTTCGGCGCCCAGCAACCGACGCTGTTCGTTGCGATCTGCGGCTTGTACCTGGGAATTGGCGTTAGCAACATGGCTGCGGTTGCGCGCCGCTGGCCATCGCGAATCACCCAGATATCGTGGTCGGTGGCGTTGGATATAGCCGTCATTACGACGTTGAGTCATGCCAGCGGCGGCATCAGTTCTGGCCTGGCAAACCTGCTGATCATTGTCATCGGCGCCAGCGCGCTGGTCCTGCCGAGGAAAAGGACCCTGCTGGCCGGGTCTTTGGCGGTGCTGGCAATACTCGGGGACCAAGCGTGGCTGCTCATGGATACGCCGCCGATCGCCAAGGACTTTACCGCGGCGGGGCTACTCAGCGGCATTATCCTGACCATGGCGTTGTTGATGGCTCCGGTTGCGCGCCGGATACAGGAAACGGAAGCATTGGCAAGACAACGCGGGGTGGACCTGGCGAACCTCGCGGAACTGAATCAATACATCGTCCAACATTTGCGGGAAAGCATCGTCGTCGTGGACAAGGATAACCAGGTTCGGTTGATGAATGCCTCAGCCGCCAGCATCCTGGGCTCACCGCGCCGCCAGCCTGCCAGGCACCTGTCCGAAGTCTCGCCGAGGCTGTACATGTTGCTAAAAGCCTGGCGGCGGAACCCGGAAGAATTCCGCCAGGCGCAGCCTTCGTTTATTGCCGCCGATGGAGATCGCGTGATCAACCCCCAGTTTGCGCCGTTGCGGGAAAGCGGGGGCGACGCGATGCTGGTTTTCCTCGAAGACACCAGCATGCTGGCGGAAAAAGTTCAGCAATCGAAACTCGCTGCACTGGGCCGGCTGACCGCCAGCATCGCCCATGAAGTCCGTAACCCGGTTGGCGCGATGAGCCATGCGGCCCAGTTGCTCAGGGAATCCGCGGTCATGACCAGCACCGAGCGGCGGCTGACCGATATCATCCATACCAATGGACAGCGAGTCAGCCAGATCATCGAGAACATACTGCAATTGTCCAGCCGCAATACCACGGCGCCGGAACGGTTGCAACTCGAACCCTGGGTGGCCGATTTTGCCGATGAGTTCAGCCAGACCCAGCAGGTGGATCGCAGCCGGCTCCGGGTTGCCAGCGCCGGCCCGGCCCCCGAAGTGCAGATCGATCCCGGCCATTTGCACCAGGTGCTGTGGAACCTGTGCGAAAACGCAATCAAGTACGCCTGTCCCGACGATGGGTCGATCGACCTGAAGATCGGCCGCTTGCGCGGCTCCGAACGTCCATACCTGGAAGTCGGCGACCGGGGAAAAGGCATATCAGAAGCCGATGCCGAGCGTATCTTCGAACCGTTTTTTACCGGCGAACAAGGCGGCACCGGCCTCGGTTTGTTTATTTGCCGTGAACTTTGCGAATGCAACCGGGCTACACTGATCTACCAGCCGCGACCCGATGGCGGCAGTATCTTCAGAATTACTTTTTCCGATCCGCAACGCTGGGAGAATAACGCATGAATCAGCCAACCGCGCTGGTCATCGACGACGAACCCGATATCCGCGAATTGCTGAGCCTGACTTTGCAACAGATGGATATCCAGACCCGGACCGCGGCCGACCTGGCCGAAGCGCGGGCATTGTTGCTGAAAAAATCCTTCGATCTGTGTTTTACCGACATGAAATTACCCGACGGCAGCGGCCTGGACCTGGTCGAATGGATGCAGGAACAAACGCCGAATACACCGGTGGCGGTAATCACGGCGCACGGCAATGTCGAGACCGCGGTCAGGGCGCTCAAGGCGGGCGCATTCGATTTCGTATCGAAGCCGCTGGATCTCGATGGCCTGCGCAAAATGGTCAAAACAGCGCTGCGCCTGCGCAACGACCGAACGGCGGGCGATGAAGACCCCGACACCACCCTGATCGGCGATTCCACGGCCATGCAGCGCGTCCGCGACCTGGTTGCCAAGGTCGCCCGCAGCCAGGCGCCGGTCCATATATGCGGCGAGTCGGGGACCGGCAAGGAATTGGTCGCGGTCATGATCCACGATTCCGGGCCGCGGCGTGACGGTCCGTTCGTGCCGGTCAATTGCGGCGCCATACCGAGCGAGTTGATGGAGAGCGAGTTCTTCGGGCACAAGAAAGGTTCGTTTACCGGCGCGGTTGCCGACAAACCCGGCCTTTTCCAAAGCGCGGAAGGCGGCACGCTGTTTCTCGACGAAGTGGCGGAGTTGCCGCTGCACATGCAGGTCAAACTGCTGCGGGTGATCCAGGAAAAATCCGTGCGCCCGGTTGGCAGCGAACGCGAAGTGCCGGTGGATGTGCGCGTGCTCAGTTCAACCCACCGCAACCTGGCGGAACTGGTGGCGACGGGGGAATTCCGGGAAGATCTTTTTTACCGCATCCATGTCATCGAGCTGCATGTCCCGCCGCTGAGAGAGCGTGACGGCGATATTCTGCAGCTGGCCGGTTTTATCCTGGCGCGGCTATCGGAGCAGATGGGCTTGCCGGTACCGGCGCTCGATCCCGATGCCGAGTCGGCCTTGTTGGCGCATCCGTTCCCAGGCAACGTGCGTGAGCTGGAAAATCTGCTGGAAAGAGCGCTGACCCTGAACAGCGGCAACATCATCGGCGCGGCAGATCTGCAGCTTGAACCCGGCAGCGCGAAGCCGGCCAAAGTATCCGATAGCAGCAAGCTTGGCAGTCAGCTCGAGGGCATCGAGCGCGAGGCGATCGTGACAGCGCTGGAACAAACCCGTTACAACAAGACCCAGGCCGCAAAACTGCTCGGCATCAGTTTCCGGGCACTGCGCTACCGGATCAAGAAGCTGAAAATCGAATAGCAAAAACAGCCGGCGAACCACCTGCTATTTGACAGAATCACCGTCTGCAAAAACCGACCGGGTGACAGAATTTGTCAGCTTCTGACGCGCGGCGGCCACCGATTGGGACAGCTAGCCCAGCCCTCTACGCCTGTTTCTGGCCAAATAATTCTTTTTTTCTTTTTAAATCAGTTGCTTAATGAAAAATAGAGTTTTTTGGCACGGGGGTTGCACTTATTAAGGTAGCCAAATGGCCTTTATATATACCTCTCCAAGGAGATAGAAATGAAAAAGATCCAACAGGGTTTTACCCTTATCGAACTGATGATCGTGGTCGCGATTATCGGCATCCTGGCCGCGATTGCTATCCCGGCGTATCAGGATTACACCATTCGCGCGCAGGTGACCGAAGGTCTGAACTTATCGGCCGCTTTGAAGGCGTCTGTATCTGAAGAATTTGCAGATTCAGGCCTTTGGCCGCCCGCCCTGATTGACCTTGGCATCACCGCCTCGCCGTCCGGCAGGTATGTTGCCAACCTGATTTTGACCAATGGTACGATCAGCGTTACTTATGGTAACGACGCCAACGCGACACTGGTTCTGTTCCCGTTGCTGACAATCAAGCCGTGGGTCAGCGCAAACCTGGATGTGGTATGGGCGTGCGGCAACTCCGGTCAGCCGGCCGGTACTGCTGAAGCACCCACGGGTGCCTCCGCCGTAATCGCAACATCTGTTCTGAACAAGTACATGCCGTCTGCTTGCCGTCCATAATACTTGTCTGAACACGATCTGGTTTTACACCAGATCAAGGAAACCCCTCTTGCGAGGGGTTTTCTTTTTCGGTCCTATTAATCTCAAAGGTCAGACATAGGCAAAATCAGCTGATTTCTGTTTTCGCCAACGCGCTAATTGAGGTAGCTTTAACGGTCTCCATTTTTGCCGGAGGCTGAATGCTCGAAAATCGCCAACAGGGTTTCACCGCCATCGAACTGGTCCTGGTTTTCATCGTGCTGGCTGTAGTCGCGGGCCTGCTTGCGCTGGCGGTGGATGTATACCGGGTTCGCGGTCAGGTCGACCACAGCCTGAAGGCGGCGCAACCCGCCCGCGAAGTGCTGGAGCGATTCTTCGCGGATACGGGCCGCGCGCCGCTGGCCGAGGAAGAACTGGCCCGTCAGGGCCTGGCCATGCCGCGCGTACCTGATTACCTTTCGGCCCTCAGGCTGGAAGGCGGGCGGCTGGAACTGGTGTTCGGCAACCGGGCCAGCGCGCGCCTGGCCGGGCATACGCTGGCGCTCAGTCCTTATGTATCGATCGATGGCGAGATGATCTGGCATTGCGGCGATGCGCCCTTGCCAGCCGGGCTTACCGGCCTGGCTGTTCATGCCGGGCCCAGGGCGCCGGCGATGGTGCCACGGCAGTTTTTACCGTCTGCGTGCCGGAACTGAGCCGCGCAGACGAACCGGGAAAAAACGATCTGGACTCATTCCAGGTGCAGTTCCAATGCCTGCCCGGAGAGCTTTATCTGAAAACTTGGCAAACGTATCTGAAAATCAGTAAGTTATAGGGCTAGCCTGTGCGATCAGGCAGGGATGGAAGCAAGCGAGGCGGCGGGCATATATTTCCAAAAATGCTGCCTGTGTCACTTTATTTTTGAACATAAGTCAGTAAAGTCTGGCTTATTCGGTGGGGTTTGCTGCCCCGCCGCAGGCTCAGGGGCCTTATAAATGGCGGTAGCTGCGAAGAAAACCCATCTGACTGGTCTGCCCAGACGCCTGGTGCAGGAAGAAATCTGCACCGAGGAAGTCGTGCAGCAGGCCATTGCGGCCGCCAAGAAAGAAAAAACCACGCTGGTTAACCACCTGATCAACAACCGTCTTGCCGACGCGCAAGACGTAGCTCAGGCGGCTTCCCATGAATTCGGCGTGCCGACGCTGAATCTCGAAGCGCTGACTGTCGACATCGATGTCTGCAAACTGGTCAACCAGGACCTGCTGGCCAAGCACAAGGTCTTGCCGCTGGTCAAACGCGGCAAACGTATTTTCATCGCGGTATCCGACCCGACCAACTTGCACGCGCTGGACGAGATCCGTTTTCAGACCGCGCTCAGCGTCGAAGCGATCGTCGTCGAACAAGACAAGCTCGACGAAGCGATTGGCAAGGCCATGGAAGCCATGGATACCAGCATGGATGCCTACGACGACGAAGATTTCGACCTGGAAAACCTCGAAATCGGCGCCGCCGAGGATTTTCAACCCGATGAGGTCAGCAGCGCCGACGTAGACGACGCCCCGGTCGTCCGTTTCGTCAACAAAATCCTGCTCGACGCCATCAGGAAGGGGGCATCCGATGTCCATTTCGAGCCCTTCGAGAAATTTTTCCGGGTGCGCGTGCGTCTGGACGGGGTTCTGCGCGAAGTGGCCAAACCACCAGTCGCACTGGCCGGCAAAGTCTGTGCGCGCCTGAAGGTCATGTCGCGACTCGATATCGCCGAGCGGCGGGTGCCGCAGGATGGCCGCATCAAGATGCGGATTTCGAAAAACCGGTCGATCGATTTCCGGATGAATACCTGCCCGACGTTGTTCGGGGAAAAAGTCGTCCTGCGTATCCTCGATCCCACCAGCGCCCAGATGGGCATCCAAAATCTGGGGTACGAAGATTTTCAGCAAAAACTGTTCGAAGACCAGCTCGCCAAACCTTATGGCATGATCCTGGTCACCGGACCCACCGGCAGCGGCAAGACCGTTTCGCTTTATACCGGTCTGAACATTCTGAACAGTATCGACCGCAATATATCCACCGCGGAGGACCCGGTGGAAATCAACATGCCGGGCGTAAACCAGGTCAACGTGAACTTCAAAGTCGGCCTGAATTTCGCGACCGCAATGAAAGCCTTCCTGCGACAGGATCCCGATGTCATCATGGTCGGCGAAATCCGCGACCTGGAAACCGCCGATATCGCTATCAAGGCGGCGCAGACCGGTCACCTGGTCCTGTCCACGCTGCATACCAACGATGCGCCGAATACCCTGACCCGAATGGTCGACATGGGCGTCAAACCCTATGCGATCGCGAGTTCGGTCAGCCTGATTATCGCGCAGCGCCTAGCCAGGGTTCTTTGCAACGACTGCAAGGAGGCCCGGGACATTCCGCCAGAAGCGCTGCTGGCAGAAGGCTTCACCCGCGAAGACATCAAGAAGGGGCTGACCATCTACGGGCCCGTTGGCTGTTCGCGTTGCACCGATGGCTACAAGGGCCGGACTGGCATATACCAGGTCATGCCGGTGACCCACGAGATAGGCCAGATCATCCTGCAGGGCGGCAACGCGACCCAGGTGGCCGATCAGGCCGCTCTCGAGGGCGTCTGGGACCTCCGCCGCTCGGCGCTCGAAAAAGCCAGGAAGGGCATTACCGGGCTGGAAGAAATCAACCGGATCACGATAGATTAGGCAGTGAGAACCAGGCCGCCTTAAGGAACAGAGGACCACCTAGCCATGGCAAACGCAGCAATCAAACAAATCCCCTTTATCTGGGAAGGAACGGATCGCAAGGGCAAGCGCATCAAGGGCAAATCCCTGGCCAGCAGCGAAGCCGCACTGCGCTCGACACTGCGCCGCCAGGGCCTGGTGCCGATCAAGGTGCGCAAGGAAAGAACGCTGTTTTCGTCCCAGGGCACGGTCACGCCAGCGGATATTGCCATTTTCAGCCGCCAGCTTGCGACCATGCTGACCGCCGGCATCCCGCTGGTGCAGGCCTTCGAGATCGTCGCCGCCGGCCACGATGTGCCGGCCGTGCGCAAACTGATCCTGAACATCAAGACCGATGTCGAGGGAGGTACGACGCTTGCCGACGCACTGGCGAGACACCCGCTGTATTTTGACGATCTTTTCGTCAACCTGGTCCGGGCGGGCGAACAGGCCGGCGCGCTGGAATCGCTGCTCGACAAGATCGCCACCTACAAGGAAAAGACCGAGGAGCTCAAGAAAAAAATCAAGAAAGCGCTCACTTATCCGACCGCGGTCCTGGTTGTCGCCCTGGTCGTGACCGTAATTTTGCTGATCTTCGTGATCCCGCAGTTTGAGGATCTGTTCAAGGGTTTTGGCGCCGATCTGCCGGCCTTCACGCAGATGGTTATCAATCTTTCCGAATTCGTGCAAGCCAAGGGCTGGTTCATGGCCATTGTCGCCGGCGGCGGCATGTGGGCATTCCTGGAATGGAAAAAACGCTCGCGCAAACTGCGCCACGTGCTCGACAGGATTTCCCTGAAACTGCCGATTATAGGCACGATCCTCAACAAGGCGGCGATCGCCCGATTCGCCAGGACGCTGTCGACGATGTTTAACGCGGGCGTGCCGCTGGTCGAAGCCCTCGAGTCGGTCGCCGGCGCCACCGGCAATATCGTCTATGAGGTTGCGGTCCTGCAGCTACGCGAAGAAGTGGCCACCGGTCAGCGCCTGGCGGCTTCCATGGAGAATGTCAACCTGTTCCCCAACATGGTCATCCAGATGATAGCGGTCGGCGAGGAGTCGGGTGCGCTGGATGACATGGCCTCGAAGGTTGCGGATTTTTATGAAGCAGAGGTCGACAATGCAGTGGACAGCATGAGCAGTCTGCTCGAACCGATGATCATGGCCATCCTGGGCGTGCTGGTTGGCGGACTGGTTATCGCCATGTACCTGCCGATATTCAAGATGGGTGCGGTCATCTGATCCCACCGGCCATACGTGGTTTTCGGTATTGCCATACGAAGCCGCTGGTGAAGAAAACAAAACGCTGCACGCGATGCGGCGTTTTTTTTCTCGTCCTGCAACTGGGCCCGCATGTCACCAAAGCGGACTAGACGGAATATGAAGAGAATTACCAAAAGAAAATGGATGTAATCAACTTTATTGCCGGCAATCCAATGTTGTACCTGGTTCTGGCTTTTCTGACCGGGCTGATGGTGGGCAGCTTCCTGAATGTCGTTATCTATCGTTTGCCGGTGATGCTTGAACGGGAGTGGAAACAACAATGTTCTGAGATCATGGACCTGGAGCCGGTGGCAGAAAAAGCCAGGTTCAACCTGCTGACGCCGAGCTCCAGCTGTCCGTCGTGCGGCCACCGGATAACCGCCTGGCAAAACATCCCGATATTGAGCTACCTGTTGCTGCGTGGAAAATGCGCCGCCTGCGCAACCCGGATATCTCCACGCTACCCCGCGGTCGAACTATTGACCAGCATGGTCTCGGTTCTGGTCGTCTGGCGTTTTGGCTTTACGCTGGAAGCACTGGCGGCCCTGTTCCTGAGCTGGACCCTTATCGCGTTGAGCGGGATCGACCTTGATCACAAGTTGCTGCCCGACTCGCTGACCTTGCCGTTGCTGTGGACGGGTTTGCTGATCAGCCTCGCCGGCAAACTGGTCTCTGCGGAAACACTGTTCATCGATCCCGCGGACAGCATTGCCGGCGCCGTCATCGGTTACCTGGCGCTGTGGTCGGTTTACCAGCTCTTTCTCCTAATCACCGGCAAGGAAGGCATGGGCTATGGTGATTTCAAGCTACTGGCGGCACTCGGCGCCTGGCTTGGCTTACAGCAGCTGCCGCTGGTCATTTTTTTCTCGGCCCTGGTCGGGGCGGCGGCCGGGATTGTCATGATCGTCGCGCTGGGACGAGACCGGCAGATACCGATCCCGTACGGCCCGTATCTTGCTGCCGCGGGCTGGGTGGCATTGATGTGGGGCAGCGACATCAGCGCCTTTTATTTTCGTATTGCCGGTCTGGCATGATGCCGGGGACCGGACACACTGTGCAACAATAATGAGAGTTTGATACGAGCAGCAAAATGGACCAATCTGACTTGCCAACCGCTGCCACCAACATGTTCAGAGTCGGTCTGACCGGCGGTATCGCCTGTGGCAAGACGACGGTTGCCGACCTGTTTGCGGCACTGGGCGCCCATATCATCGACACCGACGAACTGGCTCGTGATGTGGTGGAACCCGGTGAGCCAGCGCTGGAATCTGTAATCGAGCATTTCGGCAGTTCGATCCTCAATGACGATGGTCGGCTCAATCGTCGCGCGCTAAGGCGCCTGGTGTTCTCGGATCCGGAGAAAAGACACCTCCTGGAGCAAATTCTCCATCCCGCCATTCGCCAGCGAATGATCGAATCCAGCGCCATCGTGCGCGGGCCCTACCAGGTTCTGGTGATCCCGCTGCTGGTGGAGAGCCACAGCGACGGCCATGTCGACCGGGTCCTGGTCGTGGATTGCGACGAGGAAGTACAAATCCGGCGCCTGATGAACCGCGACCATGAATCCAGGGAGAATGCCGAAAATATGCTGGCGGCCCAGATATCCCGTCAAGACAGACTGGACCACGCAGACGACATCATTGACGGCGGAAGCAGCCTGGAGGCACTGCAAAAAAGGGTAAAACAACTCGATCAATACTATCGCGAACTCGCGACAAGTTTGCCGCATACCGGCCCGTAGTAGAGAATACCCGCATGTATAATCCTGCCAGCCAGCATTCACAGCCAGCGGACGATTACCTGGTCTATGAGCAGCCCCTGGCGGAGCGCATGCGCACCTTTCTGCGTATAGAATTTCTCTACCAGCAATCTCTTTATCATTCGGAAATGGATGCGCCGTGGAGCAGCCGTGCAGCTGTCGACAGCCTGCTGGGGATTATGGCCATCCTGACCCGTGGCGATGTACGTGGCGATGTACTGAAAGAACTCGAGCGCCACACTGTTGAGCTAAACCGTTACCAGGCGAAATCGGGTGTGGACGGCGGTCGCCTGCAGGCGCTCTTGACCAACCTCAGCAGCCTGCGTGATCAGCTAATCGGGCAGCAAAGCCGTTTTTTGCAACGCCTCAAGGAATCGGACTTTCTTTCCGCAGTCAAGCATCGTAGCGCAATACCCGGCGGCACCTGCGAATTCGATTTGCCGGACTACAACCATTGGCTCCATCGCGACATGCAGGACCGCCGCAAGGACTACGAAAATTGGATAGCGGATTTGCGGCCGCTTTGCGATGGCGTTGCCGAGCTGTTATGGCTGACTCGGGAAAGTATTTCCGCCACTGAATCGACCGCCAAGGCCGGCATGTTTCAGCAGGCCCTGGAGAAAGGATCGTCAGTTCAGATGGTGCGGGTTGCAGTCCCGAGAAGCGCCAATGTTTTTCCCGAGATCAGTGGCAGCCAGCAGCGTTTTACCGTGCGTTTCCTCGAATGGCAGGACACCGATCATCGGCCAACCCAGACATCGGATGATATCGACTTCCTGCTTTATCTTTGCTGATTCCCTGCCGCCGCACAGGCTCCTGCCTTTTGGCACCAGAACCCGCTGATTCCGGCTACCCCCTGGGCGCCGTGGCGCCAGGCCGTTTCCAGGTCATTGGGCACCAGGCCGCCGAGCGCAAAAACCGGCATGGAAACTTTTCTTAGCAAGGCGCTAAAACCCGGCCAGCCCAATGCCGCGCGATCCCGCTGACCGACGGCAGGCAAGACCGGCCCGAGTACGCAGAAATCCGCATTGGCGCGTTCCGCCGCAGCCAGCTCCGCAGCGGAATGACAGGACGCGCCAACCACCAGTCCAACGGGTTTTTGCAGGTTGCCCAGTTGCTCCAGGAAGCGCGCGGGAACATGGCAACCTGCCGCTCCCAGCCGCTCACTCAGCGGCAGGACCTGTAATGGAGCGCCATTGAGCAGCAGGCGTGTCGCGGAGGCCTCGCAGCGGCGCGCAACAGTTTTTGCCAGCCGGCCGTAGCTGCTCGCCGACCACCCCGGGCAATGGAGTTGCAACAGCGAAATGCCGAGATCCAGAGTTTGCTCGAGCTGGTCCAGCCATTTGGCCGAGGCATTTTTATCGTCGATCGGCGGGGATGGCGTAATGACATAGGTGGCGGGCAGTTCCAGGCTGGTGACGATAGGCCGGTCGGCATCGAGCAACCCGATGCGTCTTAATTCAGCGGGCTCCACCCAGCACAACCTATGCCCTTCAGTATTGCGCGGCTGGCCGGTGAAATGGGTGACTTGCCAGACTTCGAGAAGCACGGTCTTTTCCGGGTATGCATGCCGCAGTGTAATGCGGCGCCGCGCACCGCTTACCTCGATCCCCAGTTCTTCGTGCAGCTCCCGTGCCAGGGCGCTGCGGGAATTCTCACCGGATTCGATCTTGCCGCCGGGAAATTCCCACTGCCCTTCGCGGAAAGTGCCAGGCAGACGCTGCATCAGCAACGTCCTGCCATCCTCGCGCTGCAAAATTCCCACGGCCACCCTGATCATTCGGGCTCTCTACTTGAGGCGGCCGTGGCAATGCTTGTATTTTTTGCCCGAACCACACGGGCAAGGTACGTTACGACCGACTTTTGGCTGAACCCGGACAAACGGCACGGCCGGTTCGGAATCCTGCGCGGGCCGCCCCTGAGCGGTCGCGCCGGGCGCAGCAGGACTGCTGGCCTGGGCATGTTCAAATTTCATCCCGCTGGTATCCCGGCGCTGGCTTTCAACCGCGGCAACATCTTCTTCGCTGCGCACCTGTACGCGCGACAGTATGCTGATCGAATCATGCTTGATCGAGTCAAGCATGGACGTAAACATCCCAAAGGCTTCGCGTTTATATTCCTGCTCGGGGTTTTTCTGTGCGTAACCTCGCAGATGAATCCCCTGGCGGAGATAATCCAGCGCGGCCAAATGTTCGCGCCACTGTGAATCCAGCTGCTGCAACATCACGGCTTTTTCAAAATGGCGCATGACGGGTTCACCAATGGATTTCACTTTTTCTTCATAGGCTTCTTCCACGGCATCACAAATTTTCCCGCGCAGGTCTTCTTCGACCAGGTCGTCATCGGCGACCAGCCAGCCCTGGATATCGACCCGCGTCACGAAGTCGTTTTCCAGTGCCTGCGACAAGCCGGGAACGTCCCATTGCTCTTCGACGCTGCCGGGCGGCACGAATTTATCAATGACCTGGTCGACAACATCGCGCCGGATGGCGCGAATATCTTCTTCCATGTCGGCGGCTTCCATCAGGCCGTCGCGCTGGTAGTAAATCGCGCGCCGCTGATCGTTGGCGACGTCATCGTATTTCAGCAGTTGCTTGCGGATATCGAAGTTGTGCGTCTCGACTTTTCTCTGCGCCCTCTCGATCTGGCGGCTCAACATCTTGCTTTCGATCGCTTCACCCTCGCGCATACCGACGCGTGACAGCAATCTCTTGACCCGCTCGGGATCGCCAAAAATGCGCATCAAGTTGTCTTCGAGCGACAGGTAGAAACGGCTGGATCCGGGATCCCCCTGGCGTCCGCTGCGACCGCGCAGCTGGTTATCGATACGCCGTGATTCGTGGCGCTCGGTACCGATAATCCGCAGACCCCCGGCATCGATAACGGTCCGATGTCTTGCTTGCCAATTCTCGGTGTGCAGGTTCTTCTGCGGCTCTTCGATCTCGCCCAGCGCCTGCAATTCACCCGCCAGGTTACCGCCCAGCACGATATCGGTACCGCGCCCGGCCATGTTGGTAGCGATCGTAACCTGGCCCGGCCGGCCGGCCTGGATGATCATTACTGCCTCGCGAGTGTGATGCTTGGCATTCAGGACCTGGTGATCGATATTTGTCTTTTTCAGAATACTCGATAAATATTCAGACGTTTCTATAGACGTAGTGCCAACCAGCACCGGCTGCGAACGTTTCTGACAATCCTGTATATCCTCGATAATCGCCTTGAATTTATCGTCGCGGGTCAGAAAAACCAGGTCCGGCTCGTCGTCACGGATCATCTCCATATGGGTCGGAATAACCACGACTTCCAGCCCGTAAATCTGTTGAAACTCAAATGCTTCCGTATCGGCCGTTCCGGTCATGCCGGCCAGTTTGTCGTACATCCTGAAATAGTTCTGGAAAGTGATTGAGGCAACAGTCTGATTCTCCTCCTTGATCGCCACGCCCTCCTTTGCCTCGACGGCCTGATGGAGCCCGTCCGACCAGCGGCGCCCCGGCATGGTCCTGCCGGTAAATTCGTCGACGATGACGATCTCGCCCTGGTTGACGATGTAGTCCACATCTCTCTGGAACAAAGTGTGTGCACGCAAAGCGGCGGTCAGATGGTGCATCAGGCGAATATTGGCGACGTCATAAAGGCTGTCGCCTTCCTTGATCAGGCCGGCCTGGGCCAGCAATTTCTCCACTTTCTGGTGACCCGCCTCGGTCAGGTGAGCCTGCTTGCTTTTCTCGTCGACACTGTAATCGCCCGGCGCTTCGATCTCGGGCGACGATTGCTCCCCCGGCACCATTTCCTGGCGTTCCAATTTCGGGACCAGCGCATTGATGCGCTGGTACAGGTCGCTGCTTCCTTCCGCGGGACCGGAAATGATCAGCGGCGTACGGGCTTCGTCGATGAGAATCGAGTCGACCTCGTCGACGATCGCAAAGCTCTGGTCGCGTTGTGCCTTGTCGGCCAGCCGGAATGCCAGGTTGTCCCGCAAATAGTCGAAGCCAAATTCGTTGTTGGTGCCATAAATAACATCACAGGCGTAAACCGCGATTTTGTCGTCGGGATTCATCCCGCTTTTGATCACCCCGACCGTCAGACCCAGAAATTCGTAAATCGGCCTCATCCAGTCCGCGTCACGCTGTGCCAGGTATTCGTTAACGGTGACGATCTGGACGCTGTCGCCGCCGAGCGCGTTCAGGTAAGCGGGCAAGGTAGCGACGAGGGTCTTGCCTTCTCCGGTGCGCATTTCCGCAATTTTGCCTTCATGCAAAACCAGGCCCCCGATCAACTGCACATCGAAATGACGCAGGCCCAGGGTCCTGACCGACGCTTCACGAACAACGGCAAAGGCTTCCGGGAGCACCTCCTCCAGTGTTTTTCCGCTGGTTACCGCGGCCTTCAGCTGGTCGGTCCTGGCCCGCAGTTCGCTGTCACTCAGGGCCTGAAGATCCGCTTCATACGTCCCGGCTTTGGCTACGTCTTTTGAATAGTGCCTGAGCAGGCGCTGGTTGCGGCTGCCAAAGATTCGGGTAACGAAATTCTCCATCAATGTTCCTCGTGGCACGCCCGGGTCAAACTGGTGGCAAAAGACCCCGTTTCAAGACCTGTACGCAGCCAAGCGACCCACAGGCGCGGGGGCAAAGGGCAGTATTTTACGGATAAGCCGAGACTTTAGGTAGCTTGTTGTGGAGGTTTTTCAGGCCTGGAGAATCAACGCGTGCCGCGAATGTATTCCAGCGGGTCGACCTTTCTCCCGCCACGCATCACTTCGAAATGAAGGTTTGGTCCGGTTGCCCGCCCGGTTCGGCCCATCAGCGATACGACCTGACCCTTGCTGACTTGATCGCCGACCGCGACCAGGTTTTTGGAGTTGTGGGCGTAGCGTGTGGAAAATCCGTTGCCGTGATTGATTTCCACCATCTCGCCATAGCCGAAGCGATCGCCGGACCAGGTGACCACCCCGGCGGCGACGGCGATTACCTCCGCGCCTTCCTTGCCGGCGAAATCCACCCCTTTGTGCCTGGTAGCCTTGCCGGTAAACGGGTCGGTGCGCATTCCATAATAGGATGAAATCCAGCCTGCGGTAACCGGCCGGCCCTCGGGATGAACTTCGTCGCTGAGGGTGCGGTTAAGCATCAAGTCTTCGAGTATGTCGAGTTGCCGGTGGCGATCCTGGATCTGCATGGCCAGCGTATCCAGCAAGAACTCCATATCCGGCATTGCGACTGATCGGCCCGGCGCCTCCGGTTCGGGGCCGCCCAGGGCCGGCGAGGAGTCGAAATCGAACTCGCCGTCGTCCAGATCCGCCATTTGCGTCAGACGCCTGCCCAGGGCCTCCAACCGAATCACCTGGGCGTTCATCTGTGCCAGTTTTACGGAAAGAGCGTCGATCTTCTCCCGGCTCACCTTGCGGGTTTCTTCGAGCAATTGTTCTTGCGTATCCAGTTCGGCCCGCCAGGCCGCGAGTTGCTCCTCAGGACCACCGGCGCTGATCAGACCGCTGACCCGGCCCAGGGAAAAGGCCGCGGCAAGGACCAAGCCAAGGCCCAGGACCACTAGCAGCAAATTGACCGGATGCTGCAGATTGACCTGCCGCGCCACGCCGTGGCGACGAGTGACCAATATCAGGTTCATGCCGCGCCCCGCTGTTTCAGATTCGATTGCAAGGCGGGCATAGCCTGGCGAACAGGCATCGACCCCCGGCAGGAAACCGGCGGTACAAATCTGTAATGTTCAACTATCCTCACACTGGCAACCCCGCTATCCTAGGTATTCCCGTAGATCGGTGGTTTTGCGTCCCCGTCTTTCGGTGGGTTTGCTCTTTTCAGTTCCACCAATATGCCGAGAAAATTTAAGTAAAACAAGCGATTAACCCAAATTTTGTGACCTGGTCCTCATTATGAAAAAACCCTCGTTCCGATCGCTGGACAAAGTCCTGCGAGACAATAGCAGCGGGCTCTCCCGGGTAATCCACCAAGCCAGCCTAATGGCTGCCTTGCGCGAATCGGTCGCAGAACTGCTGCCGCAGGACCACCGCGCACATTTACACGGCGTCTCGCTGCAAGAAGATCAGAGCCTGACCTTGCTAACTGAATCTGCGGCCTGGGCCAGTCGTTTTCGTTATCTCGAGTCTACCGTTCGCCAGGGCTTGAAAACGAAAACCGGTCTGGCGATCGGTAGAATCATCATTAAAGTGCGGCCCCCAGCAAATAATTCTCTTCCTGGCTCCTAGATTGCCATCACCGGCGTTGCATAGGAAATCGGCGATTCCGCGGCATCCTCAAAAGTCACTTCCTCCCATGCTTCCTGATCGGCAATTAACGCTCTGAGTAATGCATTGTTTAGTGCGTGCCCTGACTTGTACCCGCTGAACTCGCCAATCAGGCTATGGCCAAGAAGATAAAGATCGCCGATTACGTCAAGAATTTTATGCTTGACGAACTCATCCTCGCAACGCAGACCGTCTTCGTTCAGCACCCTGAAATCGTCCAGCACGATGGCATTGCTCATGCTGCCGCCCAAAGTTAGTTTCCTGGCACGTAAAGCTTCAATATCGCGCATAAAACCAAATGTTCTGGCGCGGCTTACTTCCTTGAGGAAGGAAGAGGTAGAAAAATCGATTGTCGATTCCTGCACATGGCTCTTGAAAACCGGATGGTCGAACTCGATCCGGAATTTGACCTTGAATCCTTCAAACGGAACGATCTGCGCCCATTTATCGTCCTCTACCACGCGCACCGGGCGCTTGATACGAATGAGCTTTTTCGCGCTTTTTTGTTCCTGGATGCCTGCCGATTGAATCAGAAACACAAATGGCCCGGCGCTGCCATCCATGATCGGTACTTCGGGTGCGCTGACGTCGACGATCGCATTGTCGATGCCCAGGCCCGCAAACGCTGACAACAGGTGCTCCACGGTCGCGACGCGGGTATCTCCACTGACCAGGGTAGTACCCAGCATCGTATCGCCGACATATTCAGCCCGGGCGGGAATATTGACAACCGGATCCAGATCGACCCGCCGAAACACCACACCAGTGTTTTCCGCAGCCGGGCGCAGCGTCATAAAGACTTTCTTGCCGGTGTGCAGACCCACACCGGTGGCCCGGATCGAATTTTTGAGCGTTCTTTGCCGCAATGAACTTACCAAATAAATCTTTCAAATCAGTCGTTTGGGCGAAAAAAAATGGCCAGGACACGCACCCGCACCGACCCGTTGATATCCGTGCCGGTCCATCAACTCGTCCGCCAAACCCAGCTGAATAATCCTGCCATATGTTCCAGACCGCGGAAAATACCACAGTCGCGAAAATCGCGCCATCAACTGGCGGCGGCGGCTCACGCCGCCAGCGACGCCGGCGCTGCTAATCCGCCTGTCGGCGCAGGAACGCGGGTATATCCAGTACTTCTTCGCTGGGCATCGCCCGGCTGCCGGATTCATACATTTTGTTGCGCCGGGCCGCAGTCGGTGTCTCCAGGTACGAGTAATTGGGATCGCCGTTCGCGGCTTTCTTGACGACCTCCATTTGCGGCCGCGCTGCCTGGGCGGTTTCTCCCAACCCGGTCGCAACGACCGTCACCCGGATACTGTCCTTCATTTTCGGATCAATCACCGTGCCAATCACGACCGTCGCATTTTCCGAGGCATATTCCTTCACCGTATTGCCGACTTCCTGAAATTCGCCGATTGACAGGTTTTCGCCCGCGGTGACGTTGACCAGAATACCGTTTGCACCGGCAAGGTTGACATCCTCAAGCAACGGGCTGGATGCGGCAGCCTCGGCCGCTTCCCTGGCGCGGTCAGGGCCCGAGGCCGTTCCCGAACCCATCATCGCCATACCCATTTCAGACATCACTGTTCTGACATCCGCGAAATCGACGTTGATCAGGCCGGGTCGCGTGATCAGTTCGGCGATTCCCTGGACCGCTCCTTGCAAGACATCGTTGGCTGCTCTGAATGCATCCAGCAAAGTGGTTTCACTGCCAAGTACAGACAGCAATTTTTCGTTGGGAATCGTGATCAGCGAATCGACATAGCGGCTGAGTTCGGTGATACCCTGATCAGCAACCGCGCGCCGCTTCACGCCTTCCATTTCGAATGGCCTGGTCACCACGGCGACGGTCAGAATCCCCATCTCCTTGGCGGTTTGCGCGACCACGGGCGCAGCACCGGTACCGGTTCCGCCACCCATGCCGGCGGTGATAAAAAGCATGTCACTGCCTTCGATCACTTCCTGAATACGGTCACGGTCCTCCATCGCGGCCTGCCGGCCGACTTCAGGATTGGCGCCCGCTCCAAGCCCCTTGGTGATGTTGCAACCAATCTGCAACGATGTTTTCACCCTTGAATGTTTCAACGCCTGTGCATCGGTATTGGCACAAATAAAGTCCACGCCGTCGATTCCCGCCGCGACCATGTGCATGACCGCATTGCCACCCCCGCCACCGACTCCGATGACCTTGATAACCGCGGTTTGGCTGTACGAATCCATTAACTCAAACATCACTCCCCTCCTTAGCATCAGCACTTAACACAACAAATACCCTTTAGAAATTTCCGTGAAACCATGTTTTCATACGCTCCCAGACATCCCTGAGATCGCCACCGAGTGGCGTAGAAGCCGCCTTGTCGGCCAGCGCCTCCTGTCCGTAGAGCAGCAGGCCCACGCCGGTTGCGTAAATCGGGTTACGAACCACATCGGATAATCCTTGAACGAATTGCGGAACGCCTAGGCGCACCGGCATGTGAAAAACTTCTTCGGCAAGTTCGATCGCACCTTCCATTTTCGCGCTGCCACCGGTCAGGACAATGCCGCCGGCAACCAGCTCCTCGAAACCGCTGCGTCGCAGTTCGTCCTGGACCAGCATGAATAATTCCTCGTAGCGCGGCTCGACGACTTCGGCCAGCGTCTGCCGCGCCAGTCTCCTCGGTGGCCGGTCGCCCACGCTGGGAACTTCGATCGTTTCGTCCGGGTTGGCCAGTTGCGACAAGGCACAGGCGTAGCGGATCTTGAGCTCCTCCGCATACTGGGTGGGCGTGCGCAGGGAGATCGCTATATCGTTCGTCGCCTGGTCTCCCGCAATTGGGATCACCGCCGTATGGCGAATGGCGCCGCCGCTGAAAACCGCAATATCGGTGGTGCCGCCGCCGATATCCACGAGGCAGGCGCCCAGCTCTTTTTCGTCCTGGGTCAGTACCGCGTAACTCGATGCCAGCTGCTCGAGAACCACGTCCTCGACCTGTAGTCCGCAGCGCTGCACGCACTTGATGATATTTTGCGCCGCGCTGACGGCGCCGGTCACCATGTGAACCTTGGCCTCAAGCCTGACCCCGGACATGCCTATCGGTTCGCGTATGCCTTCCTGGTGATCGATGATGAATTCTTGCGGCAAAACGTGAATCGTTCTCTGGTCCGCCGGTATCGCGACGGCCTGCGCAGCTTCAATCACGCGCTCGACATCGCCGCGGGTCACTTCCTTGTCGCGTATCGCGACGATGCCGTGGGAATTCAGACTGCGGATATGGCTACCGGCGATTCCCGCATGGACGGTGTGGATTTCGCAGCCGGCCATCAGCTCGGCCTCTTCCACCGCACGCTGAATCGACTGGACTGTGGACTCGATGTTCACGACCACACCCTTCTTCAGTCCGCGGGACGGGTGACTGCCAAGACCAATAACCTCAACCCCGCCTTCGTCGGTAATTTCACCGACTATCGCGACCACCTTTGAGGTGCCGATATCCAGCGCCACAATCAGATTTCTGTCACCTTTTCTCGACATTCTTTTTCCTTAGCCGCTGTGTGCGGTTAACCGGGCGGCAACTGCCGCCTCATCCTGTTTCCGCCAGCCGATAGCGAACCCGTTGCTATAGCGCATATCGACGTATTCAACCCTTCCCGGATCCGCGCCAACAATCTCCAGCACCAGGTCGCCGTAGCGCCTGATCCGCTGGTCGACGCGATGCCGCCCCAACCTGATGACTACACCACTGCTGAGCGTCATGTCCCATGCGCCGCGCGGATCGCGCACCAGTCCCACGACATCCAGTCCATGCGGCAATAAATATGAACGCGCCGCCAGAAAAACTTTGACGACTTCAGCTTCCGTTCCTGGCGGTCCGGCCAGCAAGGGCAAGCCAGCCGGCACATGACGGCTGTCAGCTATAAACAACTCGCCGCGAACATTGAGCAGGCCCGATGCACCCCAGCGAGCCGCCGGGCGTTGCTCGATCAGCGTAATGTGCAAACCGTTCGGCCATTGCCGGCTGATGCGAACCTGGTCCACCCACGGCAATCGCCTTATGGTCGTCGACAATCTATCGAGATCCAGCGATATGAAGCCGCCATGCAGGTTGGCGAGAACCTCGGCCTCGATCTGGCTGGCATTGACCCTTGCGAACGGGCCATCCACCTGGATGGTTGCGACCGGCCGGTCCAGCAGCAAGAACACGAAGATCACCGAGGCAGTGATAGCCAGCAAGGTCCCGCCAGCCAGCGCAAACCGCCTGATCGCAACCCAGTCGAACAGCGGTTCCTGCTGCGGGCGTTTGCGATTGCGTCTGTTAAGCATGGCCACCCCCTGCCGGCTGGCGGGCGATGAAGCTGGTTTCGAGTATGCGCCAGCACAACTCGGGAAAATCGATCCCCTGCCGCTGTGCCGCCATTGGCACGAGACTGTGGCTGGTCATGCCCGGCACGGTGTTGATTTCCAGGATCTGCGGCTCGCCCCGATCATCGAGTACGAAATCGACACGCCCCCATCCTTCGCCGCCGATATCGGCAAAGACCTGCAAGGACATCTTGCGGAAACGAAGCTCCTGCTCAGCGGACAGGCCTGCCGGGCAGTGATACCGGGTACTGTCGCTGAAGTACTTGGCCTGGTAATCGTAATAACTGCGGGGTGTTTCAATGCGAATGATCGGCAGGGCTTCGCCTTGCAATATGCCGGTCGTGTACTCGCCGCCATCCAGCCAAAGCTCCGCGATGACGCAATCGTCATGCCGGCAAGCCAACTCGTATGCCGCCTCGAGATCCGCGGCATCGGTGACTTTGGCCATCCCCAGGCTGGAGCCTTCGCAGGCCGGTTTGATTGCCAGCGGCAAACCGAGTTCGTCTGCCAGGCCAGCCAGATCGGCCACGCCCGCCAACACCCGAAACGGTGGCGTCGGCAGGCCGCAACCGATCATCAGCAGCTTGCTGCGGTATTTGTCCATCCCCAGCGCCGATCCTTGTATGCCGCTTCCGGTATACGGCAGACCCATGAGCTGCAGCGCGCCCTGCAGACTGCCGTCTTCACCGCCGCGCCCGTGCAACGCGATCCAGGCCCGATCAAAACGGCCGTTCGCCAGCACCTCGAGCAAATCGACGCCGGCATCGATACCGTGAGCGTCCACGCCTTTCTCCTGCAACGCCGCGAGCACGGGCTTGCCGGTCAACAAGGAAATTTCCCGCTCGGGCGAGAGTCCGCCATAGACCACGGCGACGCGGCCAAAGGCGTCTGCATCGCTAATCCTGGTACGCGATTCAGTCTGCAAGACTCTCTCCCACAATCCTGACCTCGGCGACCAGCTCCACGCCCTGCTCCTGGCGCACCTGCTCCTGTATTTTTTCAATCAGGCGTTCAACATCGGCCGCTGTCGCATCGCCGGTGTTAATAATGAAATTGGCGTGCTTGCCGGAAACCTCCGCACCGCCAAGGCGCATGCCCTTCATCCCACAGGCTTCGATCAGGCGTGCCGCATGATCGTCCAGCGGGTTGCGGAAAACGGAGCCGCAGCTGGGCAGTCCGATCGGCTGGCTCTCCTTGCGCCGCGCGAGCAATCTGCGAATTCCGGCTACGCTGGCATCCGCCTGTTCGTCGAATTCGAACAAGCCGGCGACAAACCATTCAACGGCTGGCATTTTAACTTCGCGGTAGGACACCTCGAATTCAAGCCGTTGCCGGGTCCGAATCCGGCCGGCCCGGTCAACCGTCTCGACCGCGGCAACCTGTTGCCAGGTCTCGCCGTCGAAGGCCCCGGCATTCATCGCCAGCGCTCCGCCAACGGTGCCCGGTATCCCAGCGAAGAATTCGGCCGGCCCGAGTTTCCAGCGGGCGCATTGTCTGGCTAGTTTGGCGCAGGCAACGCCGGCCTCGGCCCGCACCAACCCGTTGTCGAGCCGCTGCAGATTTGACAGGCCGGGGTGGGTCGCGATTACGACCCCGCGCAATCCGCCATCGCGAACCAGCAAATTACTGCCGAGGCCGAGCCAATGAATTTCGGTGCCGCTGTCCAGCCCGACCAGAAAATCGGCCAGGTCCTGCGCATCGGCCGGCTGGAAATAAATATCGGCGGGACCGCCCACACGCCAGGATGTATGTCGGCTCATCGGCTCGTCGTACCGTATCCGCCCGCGGATCGAGATGCCGGCCAGTGCATTCATGATCCGGTTTCCGCGGTCGGCAGGTCGTTGGGCGACTGCTTTTGCAGATTTGCAGCGAGTATGCCGATATCGCCTGCGCCCAGCAGGGCAAGAATGTCATCCTCGGCGAGGATTTCGGTCAACATCCCGGGCAAGTCATCGAGTTCGCCCAACAATATCGGCTCTAGCTCTCCGCGCGAGCGTATGGCTTCGGCCAGCGCCTTGCTGTCGGCACCAGCTATCGGCTCTTCACCGGCGGGATAGACCGGGCACAACAGCAATACGTCGGCGCCGGACAAGACTTCGGCAAACCGGGCGAACAAATCCCGGGTCCGGGTATACCGGTGTGGCTGGTAGGCGAGCACCAGGCGCCGGCCCGGCCAGCCGGTGCGGATAGTTTCCAATACTGCGCTCACTTCGGTCGGATGGTGGCCGTAGTCGTCAATCAGCAGAACCTGACGACCGCCCAACTGAATTTCCTGGACCTGGAAGCGCCGGTCGATGCCGGCGAATTCCCGCAATGCCCGCGCTACGGCATCGTCGGCGATATCGAGTTCATGGGCCACGCTGATCGCCGCCAGGGCGTTTCTGACGTTATGCACACCGGGAAGATTCAGGGTAATCGCCAGCGGCTCACGGTCCGGCCGAAGCGCAGTGAAACTGCAAATCGCACCCTGTTGCCGGACATTCTCCGCCCGCACATCGGCAGCCGCGCTCAGGCCATAAGTCGTCACCGGTCGCGCGATCTCATCGAGCACATCGGCAACGCCCTCGTCGTCCAGGCAGAGTACGGCGAGCCCGTAAAAAGGCAGGTTATGGATGAATTCGATAAAGCTCTGCCGCAGCCTGGAGAAATCGCCGCCATAGGATTCCAGGTGGTCGGCGTCGATGTTGGTCAGCACAGCGAGCATCGGCTGCAGATGCATAAAAGACGCGTCGCTCTCGTCGGCTTCGGCAACCAGGTAGCGGCCGGTACCCAGGCGCGCATTGGTGCCGGCGCTCTTGAGCAATCCACCGACGACAAATGTCGGGTCCTCGCCGCCTTCGGCCAGCACTGACGCGATCAGGCTGGTCGTCGTGGTCTTGCCGTGGGTGCCGGCGACCGCGATCGCATAGCGGAAGCGCATCAACTCAGCCAGCATTTCCGCACGCTGTACGACCGGCAGACGCCGCTGTCTGGCCGCTTCGATCTCGGGGTTGTTTTCGCTAACCGCACTGGACACGACAATCACATCCGCAGCACCGACATTCTCAGCCGCATGACCGATCGCAATACTCGCGCCCAGCGACGCGAGCCGCCTGGTAACCCGACCGTGGCGCAGATCCGAGCCTTGAACCTGGTAACCCAGGTTGATCATCACCTCGGCGATCCCGCCCATGCCGACCCCACCGATACCGACAAAGTGAATCCGGTTAATCTGCCGCATACGAGTGTTCATGACACCCCCTTGTGCCGGTCCGGGGAAAAACCCGGCCCATCGGCCATGGCGCCAAGGCACGCCCGCACGACCTTGCCACAGGCGCCGGGAGCAGCCAGCGACCTGGCCCGGCCAGCCATCTCAAGCAGGCTTTGCCGGTCGCCGGCAAATCTCAGAATTATGGCGGCCAGCGAATCTGCCGACAGATTCGCTTCGGGCAGCAGTACCGCGGCCCCCGCGCGAACCAGCCAATTGGCATTGAGATTCTGGTGATCATCGACGGCTGACGGAAACGGTATCAGCACCGCTGCCAGCCCGGCGGCCGCCAGCTCGAATACGGTCAGTGCACCGGCACGGCAAACCACCAGGTCCGCCCAGCCATAGGCATCGGCCATTTGTTCGATAAACGGTTCCACGCGCGCATCGATGTCATGCTGCCGGTAGGCGGCCTTTGCCTGCGCCAGGGTCCTCTCGCCGGCCTGATGCCAGACTTGCGGCCGCTGGCCGCTATCTATCTGCGCCAGCGCCAGCGGCACCATCGTGTTGAGACGCAACGCACCCTGACTGCCGCCCAGCACCAGCAGGCGCAGGCTGCCGCTCCGGCCCGCCATTCTCAGGACCGGTTCGGGCAGCGAAAGGATTTCATCGCGAACCGGATTGCCGACCGTCTCGACCCCGGAGCTGATGCGCTCCGGGTTTGGAAAGCTACTCGGAAAAGCTTCCAGAACACGATCCGCAATTCGTGCGAGCGAGCGGTTGGTCAGACCGGCGACAGCGTTTTGCTCATGTATAACCAGCCTGCGACCTAGCAGGCGCGCCGCCAGCCCACCGGGGCCAGAAACAAAACCACCCATGCCGAGCACCACCGCCGGCCTGATTTTTCGCAGAATGGATAGCGACTGAAAAAGCGCTCTTAGCAATCGAAACGGCGCCAGTAACCAGCTGACCACGCCTTTGCCGCGCAAAGCGGAGACCGAAATCCATTCGATCGGTATTTGCTGCTGCGGGATGACCCTGCCTTCCAGCCCGCGCCGCGTACCCAGCCAAACGACATCCCTGCCCATGGCGGCAAGGCCGCGGGCAACGGCCAGCGCCGGGTACACGTGTCCTCCCGTCCCCCCCGCCATGATCATGACCGGGCCGCTCATCGGCGAGGCCTCCGGCTGCGGACCACCTGCCGTTTTCGGGCGCCACCCTGGCTACCGACCTGGCCCAGTTCCAGGCGAATCCTCAGCAACAATCCGAGCGCGATAAAGGTCACCAGGAGGCTGCTGCCACCGTAACTGAGGATGGGTAAAGTCAGGCCCTTGGTGGGCAGCAGGCCCAGGTTGACGCCCATATGGATGAACGCCTGCAGCCCCAGCCAGATACCGAGGCCGGCAGCCAGGTAGGCCTGGTAATAGCGGCCGGCCTCGGCCGAATATCGTGCCAGCCAGAAAGCGCGCCAGACCACCAGCAGGTACAGACAGACAATCAGCAGCACACCGGCAAGACCCAGTTCCTCGGCAATCACCGCAAACACGAAATCGGTGTGCGCCTCAGGCAGGTAGAACATTTTCTGCACGCTGTTCCCCAGCCCGACACCCAGCCATTCGCCGCGACCCACAGCGATAAGCGACTGGGTAAGCTGAAAGCCGGAATCGAACGGATCTGCCCAAGGATCAAGAAATCCGGTGAGTCTTTTGAGCCGGTATGGCGCAGAGATTGCGAGGACTGCCAGGGCGCCCGTCACAGCGACAAACAGCATCAGAAAATCGCGCAAGCGCACGCCACCGAGAAACAACAGGCCCAGGGTCGTTCCCATCAGCACCGTCGCCGCGCCAAAGTCCGGTTGCGCCAGTAACAGGGCACAGGCCAGGCCAACCAGGAATACCGGCCCGGCCAAACCCGTAAAACTCGTCTGCAGGGCCTCGCGCCGCCGTACCAGGTACCCGCACAGGTACATCAGGATCAACAAACGGGCCGGTTCAGAAACCTGCAGCGAAGCAGGCCCGAAACTTATCCAGCGAGTCGCCCCATTGACCGTGTTGCCGACACCAGGCAACAAAACCAGGACCAGCAACGCCAGCCCGGACAACAGCAACAACGGGCCCGTCCGCTGCCAGACCTGGGTCGGGATCAACATGGCCATGAAGCCGCCGGTGAGAGCGAGCAAAAGGAACATTGCCTGTTTTTGCAGGTAATAAAACGCATTGCCGGTTTCACTTTCGGCAATGCTTATCGAGGCCGAGGTCATCATGACCAGGCCCAGCAGTAAAAGGGTTGCCGCCAGCCCAACCAGCACTGGGTCCAGGCTGGTTCGCCGCGGTAGTCCGGCGTTATGCAGGGTGATCGCCGGCGTGTTCACGAAAGCGCCTTTGCCACCGCAGCGGAGAAAACCCGGCCGCGATCGCGGAAATCGTCAAACATGTCCTGGCTGCCGCAAGCCGGCGACAGCAGCACCGTGTCCCCGCGACGCGCCTGCGCGTGGGCGATCTCAACCGCTTCACGCATACTGCCGGCATGACTGACCGGGCAAATCGGCAGCAGCGCCTCGGCGAGTACCTGAGCGTCCTGGCCAAGCAGGATCGCAGACCTCGCTTTGCCGGCCAGCGCCGCCGCCAGCGGGGCAAAATCCTGGGCCTTGGCCTGACCCCCGGCGATCAGCAGCAACGGACCTTGCAAGCCTTCGACCGCGGCGACCGCAGCACCCACATTGGTTCCCTTGGAATCATCGACCCAGCGAACGCCATCTTGTTCGGCAACAAGATGGGTTCGGTGGGGCAGGCCGGTGTACATGCGTAGCGCGCGCGCACAGGTATCCATGGGCACGGACAAGACATCGGCCATCGCCAGTGCCGCCAGCGCGTTGGCCAGGTTGTGCCGGCCGCTAAGCGGTAACTCGGCTACGGCGAGCAGCTCTTCATTGCCGCGCGCAAGAAAACAATCCGCGCCATTCAATCCATTGCCAAGCAATCCAAAATTATTTCCGGCGGGTGCATCCAGGCCAAAACTCAGGTACTCGCAGCCAGGCGGCAGCAGCGACATCACTGTGGCATCGTCGCGATTGACGATGGCTTTTTCGCAGCGTTCGAAAATCCTCGCCTTGCTGGCCGCATAGGCGGCAAAGTCCGCATAGCGATCCAGGTGGTCTGCCGACACATTGAGCAACGTCGCGACTTTTGCCTGCAGGCCGGACACCAGGTCAAGCTGAAAGCTGGACAATTCCAGCAAGTACAGCTCGGGCGTGTCTCCGCCCAGCAACTCGAGCGCGGGCGGGCCCAGGTTGCCACCGGTCCTTACCCGGACCGCGGCCCTCTCGAGCATCGTGGCCAGCATGGTGGTGACCGTGCTTTTGCCGTTGGAGCCGGTGATGGCGGCCAACGGCACGCCCGTATCGCGGGCGCGCTGCGCCAACAGCCCGATGTCGTTACCCAGCGGCAGGCCGCGGGCCTTCGCCTCCAGTAACACGGGGTGGTCGAGGGAAACGCCCGGCGAAACCCAAATACGATCGACCCGATCCAGCCAGCCTGCCGGGTATGCCCCCAGCGCCAGTTCTACATCCAGGCCTTCTTTTTGCAAAGCCTCCAGTCCCGGCGGTTTCTCCCGGGTATCGGCGATCAGCACCGCATCGCCCCGCGCCGACAGGAAACGGGCAAGCGACAAACCGGTGGCGCCGAGCCCGATCACCAGGCTGCGGCAACGCACGCCATTACCGCCCGGCTCGGCGCCTGCCATCAAGTTATTTTTTTGCCCGCTACCTAGCATTGGAAAAACCTGTCAGCGAATCTTCAACGACGACAAACCGACCAGCACCAGGATCACCGTAATAATCCAGAACCGGACAATAACCTTGGGCTCCGCCCATCCCTTGAGCTCATAGTGATGATGCAAAGGCGCCATGCGAAAAATTCTCTTGCCGGTAAGCTTGAACGAAGCCACTTGCAACATGACCGAGACCGTTTCAATGACGAATACACCGCCCATCACCAGCAGGATTAATTCCTGGCGCACAATGACGGCAACAACACCGATGGCGGCGCCCAGCGCAAGCGCACCGATATCGCCCATAAAAACCTGTGCCGGATAAGTGTTAAACCAAAGGAAGCCCAGCCCGGCGCCGGCCAGCGAGGCACAGAACACCATCATTTCACCCGAACCGGCGATGTATGGGATACCGAGGTACTCGGCGATGACGATATTGCCCGATGCATAAGCGAAAATTCCCAGCGCACCGCAAACCAGCACGCAAGGCATGATCGCCAGGCCATCCAGGCCATCGGTGAGATTGACCGCGTTGCTGGTGCCGACGATGACGAAATAGGTGAACACCAGGTAAAAGCCGCCCAGCGGAATGAGCCAATCCTTGAAAAAGGGGATCAGCAAAGCATGCTCGATGGCCGGGTCCTGCGCGTTGTAATAAAGGATCAGCGCGGCCGAGATCGCGGCCACCGACTGCCAGAACAATTTCGCCCTGACCGACAGGCCCTGCGAGTCTTTCAAAATCAATTTACGGTAGTCATCGACGAAACCGATGGTGCCGAATGCAAGCGTCACCCCGAGTACGACCCAGACATAATAATTATCGAGCCTGGACCACAGCAGCGTACTCAGCACGATCGCGATCAGAATCAGGGCGCCGCCCATGGTCGGCGTGCCCGCCTTGAGCAAGTGGGTTTCCGGGCCGATCTCGCGAACCTGCTGACCGATTTGGCGAATACTCAGGTGGCGTATCATCAAAGGGCCCACCAACAAAGAAATGCTAAGCGCGGTCAACGCACTGAGAATCGCCCGCAAGGTCAGGTAACCGAATACATTGAAGCCCGAATAAAGCTGGCTGAGATAATCCGTTAAATACAGCAGCACCTTTTAATCCCCCAGAGAGTCGTCGCTTGCCGTTGCGTTCTTGCAAAGCGCATCGACGACCTTGTCAAAACGCATGCTCCTCGATGCCTTGAGCAAAGGAATAACCTGTGCGCCGCCGCCATTTTCCGGCACCACCGGCAAATCCTTTTTGAGTGCATCGATCAATGCGTCAAGCCCGTCGAAGCACCGGCTCTCGCCCGGGAAAGCTGCCGCCGCCCTGGCCGCCAACTCACCGCAGCTGTAAATCCGATCGAAGCCGAGTTCGCCGGCTGCCAGCCCCAGCTCGTGATGCATGAGCTCGGAATCGGGCCCGAGTTCGCCCATATCCCCAAGGATCAGCCAGTGCCGCCCGCCAAGACTGGCTGCGAATTCCATTGCGGCGCGGGCGGATACCGGGTTGGCGTTATAAGAATCGTCGATCAACCAACCGCCGCCTTTTCGACTGAGTAATTGCAGGCGTCCGCCCATTTGCCGGGCAGCCTGCAGACCATCACGAATATCATCGATTCCCGCACCCGCCGCGGATGCCGCTGCCGCCGCGGCCAGCGCATTCATCACGTTATGGGTACCGGCAAAATTCAATTCAAGCGGAAAACTGCCAAGCGGTGTGGTCATGGAAAAACTGAGCCAGGGTTGTCCATTGCGAACGCCCTGGGACACGTCGCCGGCGGTGAACCGGGCGTCCCTGCCCAGTCCAAAACTGATGATCTCCCGCGTGCCGGCCAGTTGCTTCCAGAGCCCGGTGTATTCCTGATCCGTGTTGATGATCGCAGTGCCGTCGGCCGGCAACCCCTCGAACAACTCACCTTTCGCCCGGGCTATTCCTTCCGGGCTACCAAAACCCTCGAGGTGTGCGCTGTCTGCGTTGTTGACCACGCCGATCGTCGGGCAGGCAAGCGCGGTCAGTCCAGCTATCTCGCCGGCATGGTTCGCGCCCATCTCGATCACCGCGGAGCGATCCTCCTTCGCCAGCCGCAGCAATGTCAGCGGCACGCCGATATCGTTATTCAGGTTGCCGCGCGTACTGAGTACCGGTCCGCGCCGCCCCATGATCGACGCCAGCATTTCCTTGACCGTGGTCTTGCCGTTGCTGCCGGTTACGGCGATCACCGGAATGTCGAATTCCTGCCGCCACGCAGCCGCCAGCTGGCCCAGCGCCAGCCGCGTATCACCGACGCCGACCTGAGGCAGGTCAACCTGCTGCAACCGATGAACGAGCGCGCCAGCCGCCCCTGTACCAGCGGCGGCAAGTACGAAATCGTGGCCATCGAAATGTTCTCCCTGGATTGCGATAAACAGCTCTCCGGCAGACACCTTGCGGCTGTCGATAGACACGCCGGCGAATTTTGCGTCATTGCCATGCAACTGGCCGGCGAGGTGTGCGCTGATCTTTTGCAAGCTTCCGCCAATCATCGAGGCTCCTCCAGGACCTGGAGAATTTCCTGAATATCTGAAAATGGCAGCTTCTGCCCGGCAATTTCCTGGCAGGACTCGTGGCCTTTGCCTGCAACCAGCACGATGTCATCGGGTCCGGCCTGTTCCAGTGCCGTGGCAATGGCCTCGCGGCGATCCGCAATCGTGATCACATGGTCGGCGTCAGCGGTACCCGACCTTATGTCGTCGATGATGGCAAGCGGATCTTCGCCTCGGGGATTGTCGCTGGTGACGATGACCCGATCCGCGGACCTGGCGGCAATTTCACCCATCAAGGCCCGCTTCCCCTGGTCGCGTTCTCCACCGCAACCGAACACGCACCAGAGTTGTCCCGTCACATGCCGGCGCAACGCGGACAGGGCTTTCTCTAGCGCGTCCGGGGTATGCGAATAGTCGATAATGGCAGTCGGCCATCGGTCGCCTCCGCTCACGACCTCCATGCGCCCTGGTGGCGCGGACACCCCGGCCAACGCCTGGATGGCATCTTCCGCCGCAACCCCGTCGGCCAGCAGGGCCGCCAGGACCAGCGCCAGGTTGCTGGCATTGAAATCGCAGAGCAGACCGCTGCTCAGGCTCAGTTCGCCCCAGCTGCTGTTAAAATCCAGTTCCAGCCCGCCGGTCGTTTCTCTGACTTGCTCGAGGCGAAGAAATTCGCCACGCGCGTGTGCATCCGCAGTCCGTCCAACACGCAGCAATCTGATCCGCTGTTGCAATTGCTCAATGATGGTTTCGGCGTAGGCGTCGTCTACATTGATGACGGCGCGATTCAACTCCGGGTTCAGAAACAGCCTGGCCTTGGCGGCCCCATAGCTCGCGAGGTCACCGTGGTAATCGAGATGATCGCGACTGAGGTTGGTAAACATTGCGGCGCTGAAATGAACCCCGTCGACGCGGCCTTGGTCCAGTGCGTGCGAGGACACTTCCATCGCCACATGAGCGGCTCCGAGTCCGCGCAGCTCAGCCAGCCGCCGGTGTATACCGATGCAGTCCGGTGTGGTCAGCTCTCCCGCCGACAGGGCGACCGGAAAACCATGCCCCAGGGTGCCGATGATTCCGGTGGACTGGCCACTGGCATCCAGCGCGCCAGCCAGCAACCACGCGCAAGTGGTCTTGCCGTTGGTCCCGGTAATGCCGGTAACCTCGATTTTCTTCGATGGAGCATCGAAAAACAGGTCTGCCATACGGCCCAGGCGGCGCCTCAATTGGGGCACCTCCAGCAAAGGCACGCTGGTGTCGACCGATGGCGGCCCGGTACCGATCGAGGATTCCCAGGCAACCGCGACTGCCCCTTGCGCAAGCGCCTGCTCGAGATAATCCAGGCCATGAGATTGAGTGCCGGCACAAGCCAGGAACAGACTCCCCGCGACCACCTCGCGGCTGTCCAGCGTGATATCGGTGATCACCGGGTTGCCTGCCAGTCTGTCCTCCGGGATGCCAAGCAACCGGGCCAGCGAGATTCCGGCTTTTGCGGGCGTCGCAATCATCATCGGGCTCTCACCGCCGCGGCAGCGGGCTGAACTCGAGCCTGTACGATCGCACTCGGTTCCAGCCGGTATGGCGTCAGCGCATCGGGCGGTACCGCCAGGTAGCGCAACGCACCGGACATGACCGCGGAAAAAACCGGCGCGGCCACATCACCGCCATAATATTTTTCACCACCGGGCTCGTCGATCAGGATGACGATAACCAGCCGCGGATCGGTGGCCGGTGCAAGGCCGACGAACACGGCAATGTAACGGTCGGTCGAATACCCACCCGCCTGGAATTTCCAGGAGGTGCCGGTCTTGCCGGCGACCCGGTAACCGGGCACGGCCGCTTTCCTGCCGGTACCGCCGGAACTGACCACCCGTTCCAGCATATCGACCACAGCGATCGCGGTTGCCGCCCTAATCACTCGTTCACCGGCTTCGGGCCGATCGGTTCGCAACAAGGACACCGGCCGGCGGATACCGTCCGCCGCCAAAACTGCGTACGCTTGCGCCAGTTGCAGCGGCGTCAGCGACAAGCCATAACCATAGGCCAGCGTCGCCTGGCCGATCTCGCGCCAGTGGCTGTAATGATTCAGCAGGCCCGCCGATTCACCGGGGAAACCACTGGTCGTGAGCCGACCGATACCGAATCGGCTGATGATCCCGAACAAATACTCGCTATCCAGCGACAAGGCTACCTTGGTCGCGCCCACGTTGCTCGATTTCGCAAGGATCGTCCCGATCGGAATGATTCCCAGATTCTTCGTGTCCTCGATGGTCTTGCCGGGTACCGTGACATAACCGGGCGATGTATCGATCCGTGAGTGCGGCGTGTACTGCCCGCTTTCCAGCGCCGCGGCAATAACCAGGGGTTTGAAGCTGGATCCAGGTTCGAAAATATCGGTTACCGCGCGGTTGCGGTAACGCGCGGCAGAAAACTGCGCACGGTCGTTCGGGTTATAACCGGGCTGATTCACCATGGCGAGGACTTCGCCGCTGGTGATGTCCAAGACGACCACGGACCCCGATCTTGCCTGGTGGTGCTGGACTGCCGCTTTCAGTTCGCGATAGGCCAGGTACTGGATGCGCAAATCTATACTGCTGACCAGGTCCTTGCCGGGTCGCGCCGGCCGGATGCTTTCGACATCGCCGATCACGCGCCCCAGCCGATCCTTGATGACGCGTTTGGCGCCCGGTTCGCCGACCAGCCACTGGTCGTATGCCAGCTCCAGGCCCTCCTGACCGCGGTCGTCAATGTCGGTAAAACCGAGCAGGTGCCCGGTCACTTCTCCGGCCGGATAATAGCGGCGATATTCGCGTTGCAAATAGACCCCGGGAATTTCCAGGTCCATGACGGCAGCGGCGCGGTCAGGCGACAGGTGGCGGCGCAGAAAAATAAACTCGCGCTCCAGGTTGCTGGTGATCTGGCGCAAAAGATTTTCCGGGCTGCGCTCGAGTATTTTTGCCAGTTCACCAATGCGATCGCTGGACCGCGCCAGGGCGGGCGGGTCTGCCCAGACCGAATCCACCGGCGTGCTCGCCGCCAGGGTTTCACCGTTACGATCGAGAATTGACCCACGATGGGCGCTCAGCGCGATCACCCTGAGATGGCGCGCATCCGCTTGTCGTTCAATGAACTCTTTGTCCAACACCTGCAATTGCAGGGCGCGACCGATAATCACCAGCGAGACCATCGCGAACACGGCCATGACCAGCCAGGCACGCCAGCGGAACTGCCGATACAATTCCTGCTTGCTGTTGCGCTTCATGGCTTGACCACCAGCAATTGTTCCGGGCTCGGCACAACCATGCCCAGTTCCTCGCGCGCCATACGCTCGATTCGCGCATGTGTCGCCCAGGTGCTTTGTTCGAGTTGCAGCCGTCCCCAATCGATATTGAGCAAATCGCGTGCAGCTTCCTGTTTCTGCAGTTCCGAAAACGACAGTCTAGATTCGTGCCGCGCATATACGGCGACAATGGCCGAGAAACCGATGGCCAGCCACAGAATGAACACCATCAGGGAGTTGAACCTGCGGTCGGCCAGCATCATAGCCTCACCGCGATGCGCAGCACTGCGCTCCTTGCCCTGGGGTTATCCGCAACTTCTTCCGGCTGCGCCTTGACCGGCCTGCCAACCCGCGTCAATTTTGGCTGCGCCCGTGACGGGATATCAGGTAGGCCGGCATAAACCGGATCGGGCCTGGACTGGTCCCGCATGAACCGCTTGACGATGCGGTCCTCCAGCGAATGGAAACTGATCACGCAAAGCCGGCCGTCCCTGGCCAGCAAATCGATGCTCTGCGTGAGGCACTTTTCGAGTTCCTGCAATTCCTTATTAATAAAAATCCGGATCGCCTGAAAGGTTTTTGTCGCCGGGTGACGCTTGCGTCTGTGCGCCGGCACCAGCGGCTCGATGATCGCCGCCAAGCGGCCGGTCGTTCGTATCGGCGCGTCCAGACGAGCTTCGACGATTGCGCGGGCAATGCGTTTTGCCTGCCGCTCTTCGCCGTAACGAAACAACACCCGCCTGATTTCCCCCTCTGCCGCCCGCGCTAGCCAGTCCGCGGCGCTTATCCCTTCATCGGGCGACATCCGCATATCCAGCGGACCGTCCGAGCTGAAACTGAACCCGCGCGCCGGGTCGTCAAGCTGTGGCGACGAAACACCCAGGTCCATCAGGACTCCATCCACCAAACCAGTCATGCCATGCCGCCGGACAATGTCGGTTATCTCTCCAAAAGTTCCCCGGCAAATGCTGAACCGGGAATCACGCCCCAAGCCGGACTGGGCTTCTGCCACCGCTTCCGGATCCCGGTCGATCGCGATCAGGCGGCCTTTTTTGTCCAATTTCCCGAGGATCGCCTTGCTATGCCCGCCCCGGCCAAAAGTACAATCCAGGTAGGTCCCGGATGGCTTTATTGCCAGCCCCTCCAGCGCTTCATCCAGAAGCACCGGTTTGTGCAAATTCATTTGTGCCACAGATCGTTACAACGAAAGTGATTCGAGCTCAGGCGACAAACCGGATTCACCGGTCTGGTCATCCTTGAGCCATTCATCGATCCGCTCGTTCCAACGCGCTTCATCCCATAATTCGAATTTGTTCCCCTGGCCAATCAGCAATGCCTGCCGATCGATCGCGGCAAATTCCCGGAGTTCTTTGGCCAAAAGAACACGGCCATGTGAATCCAGCGTCACGTCGCTGGCATAACCGACCATGAATTGCTGAAGACGGCGAGCTTGCGGATGAAGACTGGGCAGTCGAATCAGTTTTCTTTCGATTTCTTCCCAGTCCGGCAACGGGTAAATCAGCAGGCATTGCCGGTCTACGGTGATCACCAGCTGGCCGTCGCTGCGCTGGCCGATCCGCTCTCGATAGCGGGTCGGTATCGCCAGGCGACCCTTGCTATCAACGGTGACTTTGTTTGCCCCTCGAAACATCCGAAATCCCTGTTACCGCGGCTGGAAATCCCTAGATTTCCCACTTTTTCCCACTCTGAGACACTATAGGGAGCGCATCGATTGCCTGTCAACAGTGGAAAGTGATGTTTTTTTAGCTAAGACAGTAACTTAGGAGCGACAGTTCATGCTTGCGGTGGCGTCTAGACAGGCCAAAAATCAATAGCTTGCGAATGCTTTGTCAGGCTAAATCTACGCATTTTGCTGGTTTTTCTTTTCTTTCAGATCGGTAGATTTCCTGATGCTTGCAAAAAACAGCGGGGAGCCGGCCGATAAGCCGGGTTCTGTCTTGGGCAACCATTCATCTGGGATCTGCGTCGCCGCAGACCTCGAGCAACCTACCCGGGAACCCACGCGGGCCGCGCGTGGCAAAAAGCCTGTTCCCCTATTTGGTCTTGCTCCAGGTGGGGTTTGCCGTGCCGCGGAATGTTGCCACCCGCGCGGTGCGCTCTTACCGCACCGTTTCACCCTTGCCGGCGCCGTAGCGCTTAGGCGGTCTACTCTCTGTTGCACTTTCCGTAGGCTCACGCCCCCCAGGCGTTACCTGGCACCTCGCCCTTTGGAGCCCGGACTTTCCTCTGCACAAAAGTACAGCGATTGCCTGGCCGACTCCCCGCAACAAAGGTAAGGCCACGCGGCTAATTTCTCAAGCGTTTATCCGGGGAGGCTGGCGTCTAACCCCCATTATTCATGAATAATGCGGGCTAACGTTTCCCGGCGAGCCTCGTGGCCAGCGCATATACCTCCTGACGCGGCAGACCACATGCCCGGCTGGCAATCCTGGCGGCCTTGGCTGGTGGTAATTCGGTCAGCAACTCGTTGAGCAGTGCGCTGACATCCAGCGCCCCGGCGGTCACGGAGCTGTCCGCGCCCGAGATCACGATGACGAGTTCACCACGCCCCATATCGCTTTCGCGTTGCGCCCGCGTGGCCAGTTCAGCCAGCGTACCGTAATAGACAGTTTCAAATTTCTTGGTCAGTTCCCTGGCCACACAGGCGAGCCGATCGCCGCCGAGAATCTGCGCCATGTCATCCAGGACTTTCTTTAACCGGTGCGGGGCTTCGTAAAAAACCATCGTCCTCGGCTCGGCAAGCAATGATTTCAGATGCCTCGTGCGGGCACCGCTTTTGGCCGGCAGAAAGCCCTCGAAAACGAACCGGTCGGTCGGCAGACCCGCGATGCTGAGCGCAGCCGTAAGCGCGCTAGGGCCTGGCACCGGCACCGCTCGCAGCCCTTGCTCACGCACCGCTTTTAGCAGGCGATATCCCGGGTCGCTGAGTAGCGGCGTGCCAGCGTCGCTGATCAGCGCAACGCAATGGCCAGCCGCCAGCAACCGGATAATCTCCGGCGTGCGGGCTATTTCATTGTGTTCGTGCAATGAAATCAGCTTTTTTTCCAACCCCAGCCGAGTCAATAATATGCGGCTGTGGCGGGTGTCTTCAGCCGCCACCAGGTCAACCGAGGCCAACACCTCTTTTGCCCGCAAAGTGATATCGCCCAGATTGCCGATCGGTGTTGCGACCACATAAAGAATGCCGCGCTGCTCCGACACGATATAATGCCCCGCTGAAGATGGTACAAGACGCCATCCTGCCCTGAGGAAAACCGGCCATGCAAGTGAATGGAAAAATAATCAAAGGATGGCTGGTTCTGATCGTGGCGCTGCTGTCAGCTTCCTGCGTCAGCACCGGTGGCGTACGCGACCCCGGCCGCCTTGGCGCGCAGGCGACCAGGCTGGAACAGCGGGGAGACTACCAGGAAGCAGCAACCCTTTATCTGCGCCTGGCGCAAAGCACCAGGGGCCAGGACCGGGACCGCTACCTGGTGGCCGCCGCCTTTGCCCTTTATCAAAGCGGGGAAGATGGACGCGCACGCGACGCGCTGCGACGGGTGACCGGTCCAATGCAGGGCAACGCGTTGAGCCGCTGGGCCTTGCTCGGCGCCAGCCTCGCGCTATTGCGCCACGAACCGGTTGCGGCGGTCGATTTGCTCGGCCAGTTACCGGTCGAGTTATCGCGCGAGGACCAGGCCTGGGCCTATTTGTTGCGCGGGAAAAGCAGTTTCCAGCTTGGCCAGCCCAGCAACGGAATCGGGTTTTTGATATATCGTGAAACCTTGCTGCCCAGCGACAACGCACGCGACAACAATCAGCAGGAAATCTGGAACGGCCTGCAGCAAGTGCCGTTGCAAATGATTCAGGATGAGCTGTCCCATGCGGAAGACCCGCTGGTTGCGGGCTGGCTTAACCTTGCCGCGACGACAAAACTGGCGGACCGCAACCCATTCTTATTCAAAACCGCGATCGCAATCTGGCGCGATCATTACCCCGGCCACCCGGCGGATGGCCCCCTGCTGCGGCGAGTCATCGAGGCATACCGGATATTCACCGAATACCCGCAGCAGGTAGCCTTGTTATTGCCATTGAGCGGCAGACAACAGTCCGCGGCACTGGCGATCAGGGAAGGATTCATGGCCGCATATTTTCAGCAAACCGAGGTCGGCCTGCGCCCCGATATCCGTATCTACGATGTCAGCAAGCTTGGCCCAGAACAGGCATACCACCTGGCCATCGTAGAGGGTGCGGATTTTGTCGTTGGCCCCCTGACCCGGCCGGCTGTTGCCGCCGTCGCTGAAAAATATGTCTCACAGATAAAGATGCTGGCCCTGAATTTTCTCGATAGCAACGTCGGTGCAGCGGAAGGTTTTTACCAGTTTGCGCTGATCCCGGAAGACGAAGCCCGAGCGGTAGCCAGGCGTATTGCAGGCCAGGGCCTGACCCGTGGCCTGGCATTGGTCCCCAATAACGACTGGGGAATGAGGCTGGTCAAAGCCTTCAGGGACGAAATTCAGGTCCAGGGCGGCGAATTGCTCGACTATCTCCCCTACGATGTCAGCGCACAGGATTTCTCATCCACGATCAGGCGTTTGCTGATGCTGAGCGACAGCTACTCCAGGCGCAGCCGTCTGCAGTCCACACTGGGCGTCGGCCTTGAGTTTGAACCGAGGCGCCGGCAGGACATAGAGTTCATTTTTCTCGCGGCCAGGCCCGCTCAGGGCCGCCAAATCCGGCCCCAGCTTAAATATCATTACGCCGCTGATTTGCCCGTCTTCAGCACCTCGGCAATTTTCAGTCCCGGTACCGACGGTAACCGGCTGCTGGATGGCGTGTCCTTCGCAGACATGCCGTGGATGATAGATCCCGACCTGTTGCAAGGTCAGCTCAGCAAAGCCATACATCGGGTATGGCCGTCGATGGCGGCCCGTGGCCGGCTGTTCGCGATGGGATTCGATGCCTACCGCATGGTGCCCATGCTGCACCGGGGCTCATTTGGCGACCAGCAAGTGGCGGGCATGACCGGTACCTTGTGGCTGGACTCGGATCGACGTATCCGGCGTGACCTCGAATGGGCGGAAATCAACGCTGGCGAGCCGAGGCTTTTGCCGGCGCTGAGCCCTATCTTCGCCGACCCCGGCGTAATCGATTCGTCTTTCGTGGCTGAGCCCACGACACCCGACGATGACCAGAGTTTCGGAAACTAGGCGTCCGCGGCCGCTACCGCCTGAGTGACGTGCAGACCAGCCAGCAACGGGATGGCGGTGGCGCGGAAGCCATCGCGCTCAGCCATTTGCAAAAACACGGCTTGGTCCTGCTGGACAGTAATTTCACCTGCCGGGTTGGTGAAATCGACCTGCTGATGCGGGACGGCGACACCCTGGTCGTGACCGAGGTGCGTTATCGCGCAAGCGGCGTCGAGGATGCCCTTTACTCGATCGGTTATCAGAAGAGACAAAGAATACGCCGGGCCGCCCTGAAATTCCTGCAGGACAACCCGGCGCTGGCCGAGTGGCCGTTGCGCTTCGATGTGATCGCCATCGGCGGATCGTTGAATGACCCGCAGATTAGCTGGGTCGCCGACGCATTTCAGGATGAGTAAGCAACGGCGATTCATGAGACAATATACGGCGGTGGAGCCATGCCGTTTTTATAGCCCAGAACCGGAAACAGCAGCAATGAACAGTGAGGATCGAGTCAGACAGCACTTCGCCGACAGCATCGAAATCAAACGCCAAGCAAGCGAACTGGCGCCACTGGTCAGCCGCGCCGCGACTTTGATTACGAGGAGCTTGCTCGACAATGGCAAGGTACTCAGTTGCGGCAATGGCGGCTCGGCCGGAGACGCACAACATTTTTCCGCTGAAATGCTCAACCGCTTCGAGATGGAGCGTCCGGGTCTGCCGGCGATTGCGCTTACCACCGACAGTTCGACTCTGACCTCGATCGCCAACGACTATAGCTTTGACGATATTTTTTCAAAGCAGATTCGGGCACTGGGTCAGCCCGGGGATGTCCTGCTGGCAATCTCCACCTCCGGTAACTCCGAAAACGTTACCCGCGCCTGTGTGGCCGCACACGAACGCGGCATGAGAATCGTTGCCTTGACCGGGCGCGATGGCGGCGACCTCTCCGGCATCCTTGGCGAGGACGATATCGAGCTAAGGGTTCCGGCGCAGAATACGGCGCGTATCCAGGAGGTTCACCTGGTCTTCATCCATTGCCTGTGCGATCTCATTGACCGGGAGCTGCTGGGTGTCCAGGACTAGCCGTACGGCCGGCCTGCCCGCGGCATTCATCGAACAGCTCAGGATTGTTTCGGGGCAACATCACAACAGAAAAATACTGACCGACCCGGCCGATTGCTGGGCCTATGGCTATGACAACAGCCGGGGCCGATCATTGCCGGCGGCCGTGGCCCTGCCCGAAAGCACCGCTGAAGTCGCTGGAATCATGGGGGCCTGCAACGAGCACCGGATCGCGGTCTGCCCGCGCGGCCGGGGCACCGGCACCACAGGAGGCGCGATCCCGCCACAGGGGGGGCTTGCCCTTTCGCTCGAACGAATGGACCGAATTCTCAGTGTGGACCCGGCCAATCGAGTTGCCGTCGTCGAGGCAGGCGTCATCAACCAGGATCTGCAGAATCACCTGCAGCCGCACGGGTTTTTCTGGCCGCCCGACCCGACCTCAGCCGCGTACTCGACTATAGGCGGCAACCTCGCCTGCAACGCGGCCGGTCCGCGTACCCTCAAATACGGAACCCCGCGCGACAACACTTTGGGCCTGACTGCGGTGACCCCCCAAGGCAAAATCATCAGGACCGGCAGCTACACGACCAAGTGCGTAGTCGGCCTGGATCTGACGCGCCTGCTGATCGGATCGGAAGGCACCCTGGCAATCATTACCGAAGCTACGCTTTTGCTGACACCAGCAGCGCCGGTCGAAACGACATTGCGGGCGAGCTATACATCGATAAAGGAAGCAGCGGACGCGGTGTCGCGAATCATGGCGCAGGCTTGTCAACCTCGGGCATTGGAATTCATGGACTCTGGCGCCATACGCGCGATCGGCCGGCTGGACCAAAACCCGCTGCCTGAACAGACCCGCGCCTTGCTGCTGATCGATGTGGATGGCACCGTGAATGGTCTGCAAGAGTCGGTTGACGCAATCCAGGCCGCGGCCAGGAGTGACGGTCTGCTCGAATGGTTGCAGGCAGGCAGTGCAAAAGAGGCGGCGGCTCTGTGGCAGACCCGCAAGGTTCTGTCGCCATTGCTGCGCAAATTGGCGCCGGGGAAAATCAATGAAGACATCGTCGTGCCGGTGTCGAAGATTGCCGAGCTTATCGACGCACTCGACCGGCTGGCACGCGAACACCAACTGTTAATCGTCAATTATGGCCATGCGGGCAACGGAAATATCCATGTCAACTTGTTGTATGACCCGGCCGATGAGCAACAAACCGCGGCGGCAAACAAATGCCTGGCCGAGGTATTCGAGCTGACCCTGTCGCTGGGCGGCAGCCTGTCAGGCGAACATGGCATCGGCTTCGTAAAACGGAACTTTGTCGGCCTGGAAGTTGACGCCGAGACGATGGCGGTCATGCGTGGCATCAAGAACCAGCTGGATCCGCTGAATATTCTCAACCCGGGAAAAATGTATCCGGACCAGTCAGGTCACTGACTCGCAGGTGATCGCGGATCAGCGCACGATCTTGAGTGTTGGCCGACTGTTGGTCTTTGGCTGGTCCGGCGTGTCGGGTTCGGGCGGACCCAGGTCTTGGTCGTCGCTGAAAATCATTCCGACACCGGTCTCTTTGGCATAAATGCCCTGCACAGCCGACACCGGTACCGATACATGCCAGTTTTTACCCTGAAAACGCGCATCGAACTCGACGATTTCGTTGCCCAGAGAAAGATTCCTGACCGCATTGCTGTCAATATTCAGAATGATTTTTTCATTTTCAACATTTTCGGCCGGTACGACTACGCCCTTTGCCAGCGCATCAACGACGATATGCGAGGAATAGCCACAGTCGCCGATCCACTCGTACATTGCACGCAGCAGGTAGGGCCGCCTCGACGGCTCGGGATTGCTCACCATATGATTGCCTTTTGCCCCTGACCGGAAAACGGCTTAGGTTCGCATTTCCTGTTCCAGTTCGGACAAGCTGGCCTGAAACGACGGCCGGGAGAAAATTCTGTCCATGTATTGCTGGATGGGTTTTGCATTGCCCGGCAACTCGATGCCAAAATGCTGCAGCCGCCACAGAATCGGCGCCACTGTGCAATCGACCAGGGAGAAATCATCGCTGATAAAAAACGGCTTCGTGGCAAAAATTTCCCCGCTCGATAGCAGACTTTCTTTCATTTGCTTGCGCGCCTGGTTGGCCGATTTGGTGTCACCGCTGCTTTCTATTTTGTCCGCCAGTTCGTACCAGTCTCTCTCAATCCGGAATAACGCCAGCCGAAACTGGGCACGGCTGACCGGGTCGACCGGCATCAACGGCGGATGAGGAAAACGTTCGTCGAGGTACTCCATGATAACCCTGGAGTCATACAGAACGAGGTCCCGGTCGACCAATGTGGGCAGGCTGTGATAGGGGTTCAGGTCGAGCAAGTCCTCGGGAAGCTCCGGCCCGTCAACATCGATCAAATCGACGCTGATGCCTTTTTCTGCCAGCACGATCCTGGCGCGGTGACTGTGCACACACACGGACTTGGAAAACAGGGTCATAACGGATCGGCGGTTAGCCACTAATGCCATAACATACTCCAGAAAATTAAATAGAGATCAGGCCGCGATTAAAAACCTGGCAAACGGTCATTTGATGTCTTTCCAGTATTCCTGCTTCAACAAGTAGGAAAACAAAAAGAACACCAGCAGGAACATCAGCACGCGGACGCCCAGTTTTTGTCGCTCGAGCTTTACCGGCTCACTGATGTACTCAAGAAAATTAGTCAAATCGCGTACAAACTGATCGTATTCTTCCGGGCTCAACAGTCCTTCAGTGACCTGTTCGAAGCCAACCATGACTTTGTGTACGTCGCCGCTGGCGTCAATAATCGCCTCGTAAACCGGTTTTTGCAAACCCTGCAACTCCCACAGCACATGCGGCATGCTCGCCCCGGGCAGAAACAGGTTGTCGGTTCCTTTGCGACGATCGGGGTTCAGATAAAATCCCTTCAGGAAATTGAACACGTAGTCGGTGCCCTTGGCCCGCGCGATCAGGCTGAGATCCGGCGGCACCTGCCCGAACCAGCGTCTGGCGTCCAGCGGGTCCATGGCGATTTCCATGGTATCCAGCAGTTTCTTGCCAACGAACATCAAGTTATCGGTGACCTGCTGCTCGCTGAGCTGAAGGTCATCAGCCAGGCGATTATAGCGGACATACTTGGCCGAATGACAACCCATGCAGTAATTGACGAAGTGGCTTGCTCCACGCTGCAGCGACCGTACATTGCTCAGCACGTTGTTGGCTGGCTCCATTTTCGCCCCACCGCTGCCGGCAGCAAAAACAGGCGATGATAAAACCAATGCGCCCAGGGCAATCATGCCGGTCAATCTGTGGTCAACCATGATAGGTCACCCTGTCCGGCACCGGTTTGGTCCGGTCCCAACGCGTGTAAAACGGCATCAGCAGGAAAAACAGGAAATAGATCGTTGCGAAGATTCTCGCAGCCAAGGTGAATGTCGCCGACACCGGCTGCATGCCAAGGTAGCCCAGCGCCACAAAACTGATGGCAAACAAGGTCACTGCAAGCTTGAAGATCCAGCCGCGATAACGAATGGATCTGACCGGCGAGCGATCGAGCCAGGGCAGGATAAACAGCACCACGATCGCAGCGCCCATCAACAGCACGCCCAGCAGCTTGTCCGGCACGGCTCGCAAAATGGCGTAAAACGGCGTGAAATACCAGACCGGCGCGATGCGCTCGGGGGTTTTCAGGCTGTTGGCCGGTTCAAAGTTGGCATGCTCGAGGAAATAGCCGCCCATTTCCGGCGCGAAAAAAACCACGGCGGAAAACAGCATCAAAAAGACCGCTACGCCCATGATGTCCTTGACCGTGTAGTACGGGTGAAACGGAATGCCGTCGCGCGGGATACCCTTGGCGTCCTTGTTCTCCTTGATCTCGATACCATCGGGGTTGTTCGAACCGACTTCATGCAGCGCCAGGATATGCGCGATGACCAGGAAAACCAGGGCAAATGGTACGGCAATGACATGCAGGGCAAAGAATCGGTTCAGCGTTATGTCGGAGATAAAATAATCTCCGCGCACCCATTCCACCAATGCTTCGCCAATACCAAACGGTATTGCGCCAAACAGCGAAACGATGACCTGCGCACCCCAGTAGGACATCTGCCCCCACGGCAACAGATAGCCAAAAAAGGCCTCGGCCATCAGCGCGACGTAGATCAGCATGCCAAACAACCAGAGCAACTCACGCGGTTTTTTGTACGAGCCATAAAGCACGGCGCGAAACATGTGCAAATAGACCACGATAAAGATTGCCGATGCTCCGGTTGAGTGCATATAGCGAATCAGCCAGCCCCAGTTTACATCACGCATAATGTATTCCACCGAAGCAAAGGCTTCGGCGGCGGAAGGCTTGTAGCTCATCGTCAGAAAAATGCCGGTGACAATCTGCAGCACCAGCACCAGCATCGCCAGTGATCCAAAGTAGTACCAGAAATTGAAATTTTTTGGTGCATAATATTCGGAGATATGCTCACGCCACATCTTGCTGAGCGGAAAACGTGCGTCGATCCAGACCAACAGTGCCTGCATGCGTTCGGTCACCCGCTCGAGCGCAGGGGTCCGCTCCGATTTCATGCCGCTACCCCGCTATCGGTGCCGATCAGGATGGTCGCGTCGCCGATATAACGATGTGGCGGAACAACCAGGTTGGTTGGCGCCGGCACGCCCTTGTAGACACGGCCGGACAGATCAAACTTCGAACCATGGCAGGGGCAGAAGAATCCACCCAGCCAGCCGGGACCCACTGCGGGATCGTTCGGCTGGAATTTCTCCAGCGGCGCACACCCAAGATGAGTACAGACGCCCTCTAGTACCAGGAATTCGGATCTGATTGAGCGTTGCTGATTGGCTGCATAAGCAGGCTGCTGAGGCTTGTTCGAAAACGGATCGCGAAGCTGATCCTCGATCTTGTCGAGAGTCGCAAGCATTTGTGGCGTTCGGTGCAACACCCAAACCGCTTTGCCACGCCATTTAATCGCCACCATGGAACCCGGGTCAATTTTCGAAATATCGACTTCGATCGGTGCTCCTGCCGCCTGCGCCCTGGCGCTGGGCTGCCAGCTGGAAATAAATGGCACGGTCGCCAGCACAGCACCGACGGTACCTGTCAATGTCGTGGCCACGATCAAAAAATGACGTCTGCTGAGGTCAACGTCACTACTCATGCGTGCAACTCCCTTTGTTTGGCGCCTGGCTTTATTTGATTTCCGACTGTCCGCAGGCAGGTTTGTACGGCCCGGGTTTTTTCGGCTCGCGCATTATACACTGGCTGTCAATAGCTGACGATGCATCACCATGCAATACTCGATGCAGATTAATAAGGCCCCGGACGGACATGGACCTGATGAACAGACGATGGACAAAACACGCGGTCTTTCTGGCTGAATCCATAATACTTGGGCTGGCAATCGCGTTCATCCTGGTCTGGTTCAGGCCGGATTTGTTGCGGGCTCCGGGGCAGGGGTACGGGTCCGACCGGCCCGGTGTCGAGCAGAATTCTTTTGCCGATGGTATTTCCACATCGATACCCTCGGTCGTTAATGTCTATACGATACGCGTGGTCAGCCGAACCGATCGCCAGGACGTCGTCGGCAGAATTCTCGGCAGCAGCGGAGCCGGCAATCTCGAGCGGCCGCAGCGCAGCCTGGGATCAGGCGTCATTATTCGCAGCGACGGATATATCGTCACCAACTATCATGTCATTGAGAATGCCGATGAGATCAGCGTTCAGATGCTCGATGGACGCGAAGAAAAAGCCGTTCTGGTCGGCACAGATATCGACACTGACCTGGCTTTGTTGAAAATACCGCTGACTGGTCTGCCGTCGATTCCACTTGGCCGGTCAGACCAGCTAAAGGTTGGCGATGTGGTGTTGGCGATCGGCAACCCCTATGGTCTAGGGCATACCGTTACCCAGGGCATTATCAGCGCTACCGGCCGCGCCCAGCTCGGCCTGTTTACCTTCGAGAATTTTATTCAGACCGATGCGGCAATCAATCAGGGCAATTCCGGCGGCGCACTCGTAAACACCAATGGCGAACTGGTTGGTATCAATACAGCGGTGCTGTCGGCAGGCCTGATGCCGGATGGCATCGGTTTTTCCATACCCGTCAACCTGGTTCGCGGCGTGAGCCGGCAACTCATCGAAAACGGTCGCGTCATTCGCGGATGGCTGGGCGTTTCACCGCAAAACCTCAGCCCGCAGCGAGCCGCAGAACTGGGCATCCCCGACACCACTGGTATCGAGCTATACGAAGTTGCCGGTGATGGGCCGGGATTCCGCGCCGGCTTACGGCCCGGGGACATTATTACCCATATCGACGGCGCTGCAATTGCGCTATCGCGGGAAGCGCTGAACCTGGTCGCCGGGCTTAGCCCGGAATCTGTGATAAGGATCGACGGGATCAGGGATGGGCGCGACTTTCAGATTCAGGCGAAGATCGAAGAAAGACCACCACTGCCTTGACCCGCATATCGGCAAAGCGGGTCAATCGCTTACCCTGCGTATGTCGGCGCCAATCAGGCCTAACTTTTCTTCTATGCGTTCGTAGCCACGATCGATGTGGTAGATACGTTGCACCCGGGTTTCACCATCGGCGACCAGCCCGGCGAGTACCAGGCTTGCCGATGCCCTGAGGTCGGTCGCCATGACCGGCACGCCGGTCAATTGCTTCACGCCCTGCGAAATCGCCGTATTTCCTTCCAGCCGGAAGTCCGCACCCATGCGCTGCATCTCCAGAACATGCATAAAACGATTTTCAAAAATGGTCTCGGTGATCGTGCCGGTCCCATCGGCCACCGCGTTCAATGCCGAAAACTGCGCCTGCATATCGGTGGGAAACGCTGGATACGGCGCCGTGCGAAGACTGACCGCCTTCGGTACCTTGCCCTGCATATCAACTTCCACCCAGTTGTCACCTGTGCTAACGGTTGCCCCCGCTTCCCGCAGTTTGCCGAGTATGGCTTCCAGGTGCCCGGGCCGCACATCCCTGACCCGCACCAACCCGCCGGTGATCGCACCAGCGACCAGGTAAGTCCCCGCCTCGATACGGTCCGGCAGCACGCGATAATCGGTACCGTGCAAACGCTCGACTCCCTCGATGACCAGCGTGTCGGTGCCGGCGCCGGTAATCCTGGCGCCCATTTGATTCAGGCATTCGATCAGATCCACTACCTCCGGCTCGCGTGCTGCATTTTCGATAACCGTCTGCCCATCGGCAAGTGTAGCGGCCATCACCAGGTTTTCCGTGCCGGTGACAGTTACCGTCTCAAGAACCAGTCGTGCACCATGCAGTTTTGCGGATCGGGCACGTATGTAACCGTTGTCGATCTCCACATCGGCGCCCATGGCGCGCAGACCCTCGACGTGGATATTCACTGGCCTTGAGCCGATGGCGCAACCGCCGGGCAACGACACATCCGCTTTTCCATGGCGCGCCAGCATCGGGCCAAGCACCAGGATAGATGCCCGCATGGTCTTGACGAGGTCGTAAGGCGCTTCGAATTCGGTGATTGTCGTCGAGTCAACCTCGATGGACATATTCTCATCAACCGTGACTTGAACACCCATGCGCCCCAGTAATTCGATGCAGGTGGTCACATCGTTCAGGTGCGGGATATTTCCCAGCCGGACCGGTTCGTCCGCCAGCAAGGTAGCCGCAAGTATCGGCAAGGCGGCGTTTTTCGCGCCGGAAATGCGAACCTCGCCTTCCAGCCGCCTGCCGCCATTGATCAACAAGGCATCCAAAATCAGTCCCTTTGCGTTGCCTGCAACGCTTCCCATTCATCCGGACTGAAGGCTCTGATGGACAGAGCGTGAATCTCCCGGCCGACCAGCTCGCCCAGTGCGCCATAGACCATCTGGTGGCGCTTGATTTTTGCCAGACCGTCGAACTCTGCCGCAATGACCAGCGCCGTGAAATGGCTGCCGTCGCCACTTTCGACCTCTACGCGGGCGTTCGCAAGCCCGGCAATTATCAGTTCTTCAACTTGTTTTGCCTGCATGATTAACCTTTTATAGCCCCGCAGCCGCACGTCCCCATACCTGAATGGTGGTTAGGCACAGAATGGGGAGTCGAATGTTAAAGAAAAAATCACCGACGAACAGTTGCCCCAAACCATATTTATCGTGCCCGCGTGACCTGGGTCAGTGTATCATTGATGGCTTTCGCGCAAGAAACAGACACCGTAAATGCTATTACTTGTCATTACTATTTTAGCCGGATTTATGCTGCTGGTCTGGGGAGCAGATCGTTTTGTCCTCGGAGCAGGGGCAATGGCACGAAATTTCGGCGTGTCCCCATTGCTAATCGGCCTGACCATCGTTGGCTTCGCCACCTCGGCGCCGGAAATTCTCGTGTCCACGATCGCCGCTCTCCGGGACAATACAGGTCTCGCCATCGGCAATGCGATCGGCTCCAATATCGCCAATATCGGCCTGGTCCTCGGCGCGACCGCCCTGACCCGGCCAATGAATATCCAGTCCGAAACCTTGCGTAGGGAAATTCCGGCGTTGCTGGCCGTCACCTTGCTCAGTGTCATGTTGTTTCTCGATGAATATCTCAGTCGCACCGATGGCTTCGTGCTGTTGCTGGGCCTGGGACTGCTGCTGCACTGGATGGCCAACCTGGGTTTTCGTTCGGCCGCGGGCGATCCGATGAGCGCCGAGTACGCAGCCGAGATTCGCTCCGACATGCGTACGCCGGTAGCGCTGGCCTGGTTTCTTCTGGGGCTTGCGGTCCTGCTCACCGGCGCCCAATTTCTGGTCTCGGGAGCCATTGAAATTGCCCATACCCTCGGCGTATCGGACTTGATTATCGGGCTGACCGTGGTTGCGGTCGGCACCAGCCTGCCGGAACTTGCCGTCTCCATCGTCGCCGCGATCAAAGGCGAGCACGACCTTGCCTTTGGCAATATTATCGGCTCGAACATGTTTAACCTGCTGGCCGTGATCGGCGTGGCGGCGACCATCAGCCCTGTCGATATCGAGCCCTCTGTGTTGACCTTGCATATACCGGTGATGGTGGGTCTGACCCTGGTAGTTTTCGCCATCGCGTACAATTTTGGCGGTCGCGGCCGGGTATACAGAGCGGAAGGATTTCTTTTGCTGATGTCGTTTATCGTCTATCAGACCTACGTCATCAATGGGGCTATAGGCTGAGTTCGCAGTGTGCGACAGTCTGAATGAATCATGTCAACAATAGATAAAGACAAAGTGCAATCGCTGGCTCGCAAGGTGCTGACCACGGAAGCGCAGGCCGTGACTGCGCTGGCGGACCGGATCGATGATAAGTTCTCCACAGCATGCCAACTTTGCATCGACTGCCGCGGGCGCATCGTCGTGACCGGGATGGGCAAGTCCGGCCATATCGGCAACAAGATCGCAGCTACGCTGGCCAGCACCGGCAGCCCTGCATTTTTCGTTCATTCCGGTGAGGCCAGTCATGGCGACCTGGGCATGATTACCGGCGAAGACCTGGTGCTGGCCGTATCGAATTCCGGCGAGACCAAAGAAATTATTACTATCCTGCCGCTGATCAAGCGGCTCGCCGTACGGTTGATAACGCTGACTGGCAACCCCGACTCGACGCTGGCAAGAACCGCTGACGTCAACCTCGATGTCAGTGTCGCCGAAGAGGCCTGCCCGATGAACCTGGCGCCGACGGCGAGCACGACGGCGACACTGGCGATGGGGGATGCCCTGGCCGTGGCGTTGCTCGAGTCGAGGGGCTTTACCGAAGAGGATTTTGCGCGCTCGCACCCGGGCGGGACCCTGGGCCGACGCCTGTTGCTGCATGTCGACGAATTAATGCATACCGGCGAATCGATACCCAGGGTGGCCATCGGTACGCCATTGAGCGAGGGCCTGCTTGAAATGAGCCGCAAAGGACTGGGCATGACGGCGATCGTAGATAAAGACGGGAAACTGGCCGGCGTGTTCACCGATGGCGACCTGAGGCGCAGCCTGGACAATGCTGTCGATATTCACACGACCCGGATCGAACAGGTCATGACCAAAAACGGCAAGACAGTGCGCGCTGACATGCTGGCGGCGGAAGCCGTCCAACTGCTGGATACCCATAAAATTACCGCCCTGATCGTCGTCGACGAAAACGACAAGGTGATCGGTGCAATGAACATTCACGACTTGTTGCGCGCGGGGATAATGTAGCCTGGTGAATTCCGACCTAGAAAAACTGGCGGCATCCATTGAACTGCTGATTCTGGATGTTGATGGCGTGCTGACCGATGGACGTCTTTATTTTTCGGTTAATGGCGATGAAACCAAGACATTTCATGTGCGCGATGGCTATGGCATCAGAAAATTGCTGGCTGCGGGCGTCCAGGTCGCCGTCATCTCGGGTCGGCAGTCCGCTGCGGTCACTCGCCGTATGAACGAACTGGGTGTCAAATATGTCTACCAGGGTTGTAGCGACAAGCTCGCCACTTTGCGTGAACTACTAAAAGAACTGGGCCTGGGCAGCGATGTATGCGCATTCATGGGTGACGATATTCCCGACCTGGAAGCCATGCAAGCGGTCGCCCTACCACTGTGTGTGGCCGATGCGCCCCCGAAGCTTTTAGCCTGTGCAAAATGGCAGAGTCAAACAAGTGGCGGCAATGGCGCGGTACGCGAAGCCTGCGATCTGATCAGCGAAGCGCAAAAAAGATATCGTTAGGGAAGCTCTGATCTACTCATGAACTCGTATCTTGCGCCCAAAATTTCCAGCTTCCGCGTTGCAAATCTTCGCAATAGCCTGCTATTACGTGCGATTCGCGCCTTGAATCTGAACATTTTGGACCACAATCTACTTCGCCCATGAATAGATCAGAGCTTCCTAAGTGAACTTCAGGGGAATCATTGCCTTCGTAATATTGCTTGCGGCGTTGGCAATCAGCCGCCAGTTTTTGGACCGCTCGCCGGTTTCCGATGAACCGGAACAATCGGCAGCCCGCGCGGTTGCAGGTTACTACCTGACAGACGCTATACTCGTACAGAGTGACAGCCTGGGGAAACCGTTATACCGCCTGCAGGCAGACCGCATAGAACAGTTTCCAAACAGCAAACTGGTGCGCTTGAGCATGGTGCGGGTCAGCCACCCGGGGAGCGAGCAAAACCAGGGCTGGGAGCTGAGCGCAAACGAGGGAGAGATTATGGACGATGGCCGGAAAATCGTATTGCGAGACAACGTGCAGGCGCGTCAAAAAGGCGAAAAGGCCATGAGTCTGATCAGGACGAGTGAACTGGTTTTCGACCCGGTCAATGCCATCGCCAGCACCGACGCCGAGGTAATTGTCGAGTTGGCTGGCTATCGGCTGACGGCAACCGGGATGATCGCGGACTTGAAGGCCAACACAGTCGAGCTACAATCGGCAATCAATGCGCATTTTGAACCCTAAATCCCGGCCTTTGCTGCTGTTTGCCCTGATTGCCTCCGCTGGCTATGGCCAGCAGATTCCGGAGGCTATAGACCTGCAAGCCGCATCTTCCACCTATGATCGTGAAACCGGCCACCTGGTTTTCAGGGAAGTCACCATCAGTCAGGGCGACATGAGCGTCAGCGCGAATCTGGCGGAGGCAACTGAACTGGAATTTGAAAATGCCGCCTGGATTTTCACCGGAAACGTGAAAATCAGGGCGGAAGAGGCGCTGATTTCCGGCGAAAAAGCTGTTATTAATTTCCAGGATCATCGCCTGGTTAGTGCCAGCATTAGCGGCCAGCCGGCAACCATAAATTGGGAATCCAGTAAAAACGACGAGGCAATAACCGGCCAGGCCAATGAATTGATCTACAACCGCGAGTCCGGAACGCTGACTCTGACCGGCGACGCGGTGCTCAGTTCGGGGATCAGTGAAATCAGCGGCAGCACTCTGCTGTATGACTTTAACGCGGAACAAATTATTGCCGGGTCGCCGGATGACGAATCCCAGGGGGTCCGCATAACCATCACCCCTGAAGAGACCACCGACAAACAGTCGGCCAAAACCCGCCCTGCAGAGCCTGCTGCCGCGTCGGAGGATCAACCGTGACCCATCTCGTGGCGACTGGCCTGACCAAAAGCTATCGCTCGCGTTGCGTCGTTGCCGACGTCTCGATGGAGGTGTCGGAAGGCGAGGTGGTCGGTTTGCTCGGACCGAACGGCGCTGGCAAGACCACGGCTTTTTACATGATCGTTGGTCTGATCCCCTGTGACCGCGGGCGCATCATGCTGGACGATACCGATTTGACCGGGTTGCCGTTGCACAAACGTGCGCAGCTTGGCCTGGGTTACCTGCCTCAGGAAGCTTCCATATTTCGCAAGCTGACGGTCGAGCAAAACATTAACGCGATCCTCGAATTGCGCATGGATCTCGATCGAGCCAGCCGCGAATCGGAGCTGGAGGAATTACTGGAAGACTTGCATATCGCACCGGTCCGAAACTCGATGGGTATCAGCCTGTCGGGTGGCGAGCGCCGGCGCGTTGAAATTGCCCGCGCCCTGGCGGCGCGGCCCCGCTTCATATTGCTGGACGAGCCCTTCGCCGGCGTTGATCCGATCTCGGTTCTCGATATTCAAAGAGTGATTACCCAGTTGACCGAACGCAACATTGGCGTACTGATTACCGACCATAATGTGAGGGAGACACTGGGAATCTGCAAAAGAGCCTATATTCTGCATCAGGGGAAGGTCATCGCGGAGGGAGATACGGATGACATATTATCCAGCCGGGAAGTGCGTGAAGTATATTTGGGTGAATCGTTCCGCCTCTAGCAGGTTGTTGAAAACCCCTCAGGCGAGTGCAAGACCAGGTAAAAATTGGCGAACAAGCGGAGTGAACACGCCAGCAAGTGAGCGTTGTGAGCCGATTTTTAACGCCGGATTGTGCCGCATGAGGCTTTTTCAACGACCTGCCAGCCCGGCAAGGGGGCAACCCGGCTTATGGTAAAGCTGTCTTTGCAATTGAGAATCAGCCAACAGCTGACCATGACTCCGCAGCTGCAGCAGGCGATACAGTTGCTGCAACTACCGGTGATGGAACTTCAGGCCAAGATCCGCGAAGCGCTGGAAAAGAACATCATGCTCGAAACCGGGGAGGATCCCGGAAGCACCACCGCGGAACCGGAGGAAACCAAGCCGGCAGCTCCTGCCGAGCCGGCCAGCCCGGATGTGGCAGTGGGTGAGTGGCGCGATGAAAACTACGTTGGCCCGGCCTCATCCAACTGGAACAGCGACGATTTTTTGCCCACACCGGAAATCATCGACCGCAGCCAGGAAACGCTCGGTGAGCACCTGCTCTGGCAACTGGGACTGGAGCATTTATCGCCTGAACAACAAGCGATTGGCAGAACCATCATCGATGCGATCGGCGACGATGGCTACCTGACCGAAACACTGGACGAAATAGAGCAAATTCTGCTTCCGGAAATCATTGCGGACGAGCAGGAACTGGAAAAAATACTGTGCCTGGTCCAGGGTTTTGACCCCGCCGGGATAGGCGCGAGGTCCGTAGAGGAATGCTTGCGCCTGCAACTCGACCAGTTCCGACCGGACACACCCGGCCTGGAGCTCGCACACCGTTTGGTGGCGGAGCACCTCGACTTGGTGGCGTCACTGGATTTCGGCCGCCTGCGGCAAATGTTGCGGGTCAGCGAGGATCTTCTGGAAGACGCCCTGACTGCAGTCCGCGCCTGTCAGCCAAAACCCGGCTACGCGGTGCAAAGCACGATACCCCAATATATCGTCCCGGATGTATTTGTCAGGAAACAGGACAATATCTGGCTGGTGGAAACCAACTCTGCCGTTTCCCCCAAACTGAGAGTCAATCAGACTTACGCCCGTTTGTTACGAGGCGGAAAAGATCATCAGGCGCTGAAAGCGCAACTTCAGGAAGCCCGCTGGCTGGTCAGGAGCCTCGAAATCAGGAATGAAACTCTACTCAAGGTTGCAACGTCTATAATTGAGAGACAGACACCTTTTCTGGAGCATGGTGAGGAACATATGCAGCCCCTGATATTGAAAGACATTGCCCAGGCGGTAGAGATGCACGAGTCGACCATTTCCAGAGTTACCACCAACAAATATATGCACACGCCACGCGGTATTTTCGAGTTTCGTTTTTTCTTTTCGAGCCACCTGTCTGCGGATGACGGCGGTCAGCAGTCAGCGGTCTCGGTGCGCGCGAAAATCAAGAAACTGCTGGCATCGGAAAACAGGAACAAACCGCTCAGCGATAATAAGATTGCTAAGGTATTGAATGAAGACGGTATCAACGTCGCGCGCAGAACAGTCACAAAATATCGCGAGGCGATGAATATTCCATCTTCAAGCGAACGCCGGCGAATGGCGTCTCGTTGAACTTACTGCTATGGGTTTTTTTGCAAGGAGCGAAGTATGCAATTGTCGATTACAGGCCATCACATCAATATCACTCCCGCATTGCGCAATTACGTTGACAACAAACTGGAGCGGCTCGAACGTCATTTTGAAAATGTGACCGATGTACATTGTATTCTCAGCGTGGAAAAATTGCGCCACAAGGCGGAAGCAACCGTCCAGGTCAGCGGTGCAACGCTGTTTGCGGACGAGGTGCAGGAAGATATGTATGCAGCCATCGACGGGTTGATCGACAAGCTCGACCGCCAGGTCAAAAAACACAAGGAAAAACTTCAGGATCATCACGCCAGAGATGCGCAGAAAACGCGCTATCTCTAGCCCGGCTTTTTCATGAATCGTCGCGATGATTGCGCAGAGCATTCATGAATGATCCGGGCTATTAGCCTGTCCCAGCCGGCAACTTATGGATGTCAAACAACTACTACCACCAGATCGCGTCGCATGCAATGTCGATGCGCGCAGCCGCAAACATTTGTTCGAAATTCTAAGTGAATTGCTTGGCAATTCCGATTCAGCCGGTTTGCCGCCAAACGAAATTTTTAGCGGCCTGACCAAGCGCGAACGGCTAGGCTCGACCGGGCTGAATAACGGGATAGCAATTCCGCATGGTCGCGCAAGCGGTTTGAAACTACCCTGTGCCGCGTTTGCCAAACTGATCGAGCCTATCGATTACGAAGCGCCAGATGGCAAGCCGGTCGATCTCGCGCTTGCTGTCCTGTTCCCCGATGGGGATGAAAGTATCGGCATTCTGGCGCTGGCCGCAGAGGTCCTTAGCGATCCTCAGCTTCAGTCCGGGCTGCGCGAGTGCAATAACAGTCGCTCCTTGCACGAGATGCTGATAGCGACGGCCAGCGCGTGGCAAGAACGCCAGCCATGACCGGGATAGCGGCATGCGCCTGATTATTGTCAGCGGCCTCTCCGGCAGCGGCAAAAGTGTCGCGCTGAATATGCTGGAGGACCTCGGCTATTACTGCATCGATAATCTGCCGGTAAAACTCGTCGACAACGTGGTCGCCAACGCCAGGGAGTCTGGCAATCAACAGGGCCAGAAGATTGCCATCGGTATAGATGCGAGAAACCGGGCAGAGGATCTTGCCGAACTGCCGGAACTGATCGGTGAACTCAAGAACAGCGATATTGCTTGCGAATTGATTTTTACGCATGCGGACGATGGCGTGCTGCTCAATCGCTATAGCGAGACACGCCGCAGGCACCCGCTAAGCGACGACATGACCGGTCTGCGCGAGGCAATCCGCCGGGAAAAGAAAATCCTCGCGCCGGTACGCAATGCAGCCGACCTGGTACTCGATACTTCGCGAACCAGCGTGCATCAATTGCGGGAAATTGTTCGCCAGCGGGTTGACCAGCGGGAAGCAGGAAGAATGTCACTGATGTTTCAGTCTTTTGGTTACAAACACGGTATTCCGGGCGATGCCGATTTTGTTTTCGACGTCCGTTGTCTCCCAAACCCATATTGGGAACCCGCTCTGCGCGACTTGACCGGCCTGGAGCCGGACGTCATCGAGTTCCTAGAGACACAGGAATCGGTTGGCCGCATGCTGGGCGAGATCGATGGATTGCTGCAGAACTGGTTGCCTGAGTTCGTCCGCGAAAACAGGAATTACCTGACGATCGCGATTGGCTGCACCGGAGGGAAACACAGGTCAGTCTATATTTGCGAAAACCTGGCCAGCCGGTTCTCCGCCAAGTATCAGAATGTCCTGACCCGGCACAATGAACTGGCCGGGGATCGGGATACTGGCTGACAGCCTGTGTTGAGCGGGCTGACGATGGCAGGTTAGACCTGCCCCCCTTATCCTAGTTACACTGCGCATGCGTCCAGCAATGCCTGGACAGTGATTCAATCACGGGAATCCAGCATGACGGCAGAGATTTTGACAGCGGCGGAGACCCGCCTACAAAGGCTGCGCGAAGCGTTGCAATCGGGTGGCCTGCAGCAGGTAGGCGGCCTGATCAACGCGCTGCATCCCGCGGAAATAGGCAATCTGCTCGAATCGCTGCCGCCGGCCGAGCGTGAAGTCGTCTGGGAGCTGGTCGATCAGGACATCGAGGGTGATGTGCTCGTCGAACTCAATGACGAGGTCCGCGGCAAGCTGATCGAGGACATGGATGCAGCAGAGTTGCTGGCGGCAATCGATGGCATGGAGGTCGACGATCTTGCGGACCTGATCGCCGATCTGCCGGAAACGATCACCCTGCAGATACTGCGTTCAATGGGCCATCAGGATCGCGAGCGCCTGAGTACGGTCATGGCCTACCCGGAAGACAGCGCCGGTGGCTTGATGAACACCGACACCGTAACCGTCAGGCCGGACGTAAGCCTGGAGGTAGTCTTGCGGTACACCCGCCAGCGCAAGGAAATACCCCAGGGCACCGACCTGTTTTTCGTGGTCGACCGCAATGACCAGTATCTCGGCAGTCTCGATATCAGTTGCCTTATCACCAACGACCCACAAACCGTGGTGTCAGATCTGATCGACAAAGACCGACCGGGCATCCTGCCCGGGACGCCCGCGACAGACGTTGCCAGCTTGTTCGAGGATCGCGATCTCCGTTCGGCGCCGGTCGTGGACGAAGATGGCCGCCTGCTCGGACGCATCACGGTTGACGATGTCGTCGACGTCATCCGTGATGAAGCCGAACACTCGCTGATGAGCATGGCCGGCCTCGATGAAGAGGACGACATGTTTGCCGGCGTTTTTACAAGTTCGCGCCGCCGGTCGGTCTGGCTGGGCATTAACCTGGCAACCGCTTTTCTTGCCGCATGGGTAGTCGGCCTGTTCCAGGCGACACTGGCGGAAGTCGTCGCACTCGCCGTATTGATGCCTATCGTGGCCAGCATGGGTGGCGTTGCCGGCAATCAGACACTGATCCTGATGATCAGGGGAATGGCGCTCGGCCAGGTCGAAAAATCCAACGCGCGCTGGTTGATGATCAAGGAAACCGCCGTTGGTCTGCTAAACGGGATGGGCTGGGCGACCGTGGTCGCAGTGGCGGTGGTGTTCTGGTTCCAGGACTGGCGGATCGGCGCGGTTATCGCGGCGGCAATGGTCATAAATCTGCTGGTTGCAGCCGCGTCCGGGGTTATGGTACCGATCGTTCTCAAGCGCATGGATGTCGATCCGGCGCTGGCCGGCGGCGTGGTTCTTACGACGATTACCGATGTCGTCGGATTTATGTCATTCCTCGGCCTCGGGACTCTTTTCCTCACCTGACAGATCTGCGCGCATGATTCTCGGTGCGGTCAAACTTCTTATCGGTTCGTCATTGAGGAACGCCCGCAAGGATTCCTCCTGCGCTTTACCATCGCGATAACCGAGCCGGATCAGGTCGCGGGTAAAGCCACCTTCAAACAACAGGTAACTGATCAGCTGTCTGCCGCCACGATTCATCGCGCCCATCCCGCGTAGCAGGATACGAACCGAACGCGGCAATTCGTGGGCGTGTTTCAGGGCGATTTCCCGAATATCCTCGCTGGGCACCATGACCAGGCAATCTATCCTGCGTAGCAATCGGCCCCCCGACACCGCGCTTTGCTGCGGCAGATGCTCGAGCAAGTTGTTGATCCGTGTGATTCTCTCCAGATCGGCGTACAGACCGTCCATGAACAAGGTATCCAGCATATAACCGGCGATCTGGCCCAGGCTTGGCGAGTCGTCCCATTCCCGATCCCGTGGCGATTCGCCCGTCTCGTCCCGCACGCTGATCGCAAGCAGGCGATCAGCGCCGAGGTGTATCGCAGCGCTGAGCGGCGTCGCCTGGCGCATCGCGCCATCGCCAAAATATTCGTCGCCGATGCGTACCGGCGAAAAGATGACCGGCATCGCCGCACTGGCCATCAGATGATCGAGACCGATTTTGCCCGCCCTGCCCTCACGGCGAATGCGATGCCACGGCCGGTGACCGGGCGCGGCCTGGTAAAAGGAAATGGATTTTGCGGAACCGTAGCCGGATGCGGTAATAACCAGCGCTTCCAGCGACCCGTGTTCGATTGCCGTGGCGATCTTGTCGAAATCCACATCGCGAGCCAGCAACTCACGCAAGGGTGAGCTATCCAGCAGGCAGGCCGGGTTTTTTAGCAATGCGCCACCCGATACCATGCTCAGGAACCAGTGCAGACTGGTGCGCAGCATGGTCCAGGCATCGGTGCGGTAAACGTGGTGCGCGCGGAAATTTCGCCAGACCCTGGCCATTTGCGCGACCGCCAGGCGATAGTTGTCGGCGTTGCTGGCAAGCACCGCACTGTTGATGGCGCCTGCCGATGTTCCACTGATGATTGGAAAGGGACTGGTTGAGCCGCGCGGAATCATCTCGGCAATGGCCTTTAGTACACCGACCTGGTATGCGGCACGCGCGCCGCCACCGGGCAGGACCAGTCCTTTCTGCAATTTTTGTGCTCTGTTAACCAAGGCAAAAATCCATTTTGTCTGATCTCTCGATACCAGCCACCATCGCTATGCGGTCAACACGATTCTATATCGTGCCTCGCCATCCGCAAGGATTTGCAGAGCCTCATTGACCTGGTCCATAGGCATCTGGACCACCCACGGATAAATCTCATTGGCGGCCGAGTATTCCAGCATTTCCCGGGTCATGTCCCGACTGCCTATGGAACTGCCGGTCAGTGTTTTCTGTTCGCCAACCAAATTGTCGATTGGGACCGTGATCGTCGCTGCCGGCATCCCAACCAGGCAAAGCGTGCCATTTGGCCTCAACAGGCGCATATAGACCGACCAGTCCAGATCCGCGCTGACCGTAACCAGCAGCAGATCGAAGGCCGCTGCGGAGGTGGCCAATTGGCCGCCATCCGTGTTGTCCAGAAAGAATTGCGCGCCCAGGACCTTGGCATCTTGTTCCCTCCCCGGTCCACGAGCGATAGCAGTCACTCGGTGGCCCATGCGGCTGGCGTACTGCACGGCCAGGTGCCCCAGGCCACCGATGCCAACGACACCAACATCCCGGCCCGTCCGCGGCAGCAGCCTTTTCAGCGGCGAGTATACCGTTACGCCGGCGCACAACAACGGTGCGGCCCGGAGATCGCTAAGGCCCTGGGGAATCGGATGGCTAAACCGGGAATCAACCCGTATCCGGCTGGCAAATCCGCCCACATTGGCTACGCAGGTTCTTTTGGGCTTGCTGCAAAGATTATCCTCACCGGCATGACAACTGGGGCAATCCAGGCAGGCGCCGCATAACCACCCCACGCCGACTCTCTGACCGACTGCCAGGTCACTGACCGCCTTGCCCGCCGCGATTATCCGTCCGACCACCTCATGACCGGGAACCAGCGGGTACTCGCTGATACCCCAGTCATCGTTGACCAGGTGCAAATCGCTGTGACACAGGCCGCAGGCGATCACCTCCAGCTCGACATCCATTGGGCCCAGCGCATTCAGCCTGGCTCGGCCCAGCGTCAAAGGCTGCCCCGGGGCAGCCGTCAGCCACGCGCTGGTTTCATCAGCCGATTTACTCGCCATCGATATGCCTGCATGTATGTTCTTGGGCTGCCAGACGCGCGAGCGGCCAGCGCATAGGTTATGCTGACCGTCGATGCTGGACTCGAACATCTATCGTGGAGACCTATAGTGTATAAATCAATCCTGCCGATCCTGTTTTGCCTGGGTCTGCTTTCACCGGCTGTGGTCGCGGCAAGCCCCGCAGTAGGACAACCGGCGCCGGCTTTTAAACTGCAAGACCAGAACGGCGACTGGCACCAACTGGATGATTACGACGGCCAGTGGGTAGTCCTGTACTTTTATCCGAAGAATTTCACGCCCGGCTGCACGACCGAGGCGTGCTCGTTCAGAGACGATATATTCAAATTTCGCAAGCTGAATATCGCCCTGCTGGGCGTCAGCATGGACGATGTCGAGTCGCACCGGGAATTTGCCAAGGAATACAGCCTGCCTTTTTCATTGCTGGCCGATGACGATGGCGAGATTTCCCGCCGCTATGGAACCTATCTCGGCATCGGTGGCGGCGTCGGCATAGCGAAGCGCCAGACTTTCCTGATCGACCCTGATGGGCTATTGGCAAAGCATTATCCAAAAGTTGACCCGGATGTTCACTCGGCGCAGGTCATTGCCGACCTGACAGCCCTGATGGCCGCGGACTGACCGGTAGCAACTGCAAGATATGTACCGGCTCCCCGGGCAGGAACGGTAGCGGTTTACCGCTTGCCCAGGCCCGAAACCCGGCGCGGTAATATGCGGACAGAGGATGTCCGCTCTGGCCACCCGGCATATGGAAGTAACCCTCCGCTTCGCGCCCCGGGGCAACGGCAAAGCGTTCGGACGCACCGAAATTCGCGCTCTGCACAAGCGGCATGAAGGTGTCGCCCGATGCCGCATGGGGCGGCATATTCAGATATGCGCCAAGCACGGGAATCTTGCCCAGCGGGTGGTTGATGCGAACCACATTGTAATCGCCCCAGGTCGCCAGCTGCCCATCCCGGTCCGGATCCAGCTTGCTGACAGCATCATCCAGTGCGGCCAGCAGGAAATCCGGCCATGAATCGTATTGCGGATCCAGCAAATGCCGCGGCCGCTGGTCGACCAATTGCCACAACGCCCCCTCGAACCTGCGGCTCAGGCGCGGCTGGTAATCCGGATCGGCCCGCCGGGCCTCCAGGGTCAGAAAATGTCTAACACGGCCAAAACAAAGATTCCGGAACTCTCGTACCAGGCGATACGCCTGCGAACCCGTCGATGCCCTCAGCTCGTTGTCCGCCAGAACGCTTGCCGCCAGTTGCCGCTGCGCGGTCTGCCTGGTGCCGGGCATCGCCAGCAGATCCAGCGCGAGACGCCGCCAACGGTCCAGAAACAAAGCCCGGTCATCCAGTTGGATTTTTAGAAAATCACCTGGGGTTGCATTTTGCAATGGAGCCAGATCGTCACGAATCTGCCTACTCCTCGCGCCGAGGCTGTAACCGCCATCACCAATCAGGGTCAGTTCCGCCTCGCCGACTGTCCTGGAATTCGCAGTCCAGATTTGCCCGGAGGCAGGATCGGTCACGCGCGGGTACTCCGCCGCGCTGATCCAGCCATTCCAGCCGGTCCCTGGGCGCGCCCACGACGCCGGCAGCAGGGGATCGTAACCACCCTCGCGGCGCGGAATTTTCCCGATTATCGTCCAGCCGATATTGCCATCCGCATCGGCAACCACCAGATTTTGCTGCGGCATGCCGATTTCGGGCGCAACCCGCAGCGCTTCATCGACGCTGTCGGCGAACATCATTTCCAGCAGCCGCACGTTGGTCGCTTCCGGCATCGCCGCGAGCCAGCGTACGCTGTGCAGCCGGCCTTGCCGGTCGCGCCCGATGACCGGGCCCCAACGGCTGTAGCGCACATCCAGGACCACATCCTCGCCGCCCTTGATCCGGATCGTCTCGCGGTGGATTTGCAGATCGCGGTAACCATCGGCAGTGAGGTATCGCCCATCATCCTCAGGATGACTTTCCAGGATTACCCGGTCCGACCAGTCCCCATAACTGTTGGTATAAGACCAGGCTACCCGCCCGTTGCTGCCGGCTATCATCAACGGCGTACCCGGCAAGGTCACGCCGGTGACATCCAGGTTCCTGCCACGTACATTGCCGACCCTGAAACGCGCCCGGTACCAGACCGCGGGTACCCGCTGCCGCAAATGCATGTCGTTGGCCAACATGCCGCCGCCGTGTGCGGTTCGCTGACCCGCCAGCGCCCAGTTATTGCTGCCCACGGCCATTTCCGGCTGGTATTCGGGCGCTGCAGAATCGGTGTCGCGCAAGGCCCCGGCAATCGACCTGAGGTCGTAGACCTCGGCCGCTGGCGGTGGCGGCGGGTTGATCGTCGGACCGGTCAGGGGCGCATCCCACTGGCTACCCGCGGGATACAGGAAACGGTACATCGGCGCAGCCAGGACGCTTCGCAGATAACCCCGTTCAGCATCGGAGTCGGCGTTTTCATCTTGCAGATCCGCATACATCGCCAGCACCACCAGCAGACTGTCCTCGGGGATCCATGGCTGTGGCGGCTGACGCAGCAGCAAGTACTCGAACGGGCTGACTGCCAGCGCGCCCAGACCCGCGTTGACGCCATCGGCATAGGCTTCGAGCATGCGCCTGTGACCGGCCGTCAAGCCTGTGAGAATTTGCCCCGCAACGTGGCGCAGCCGGTGTATGCGCACCGAGCGATCGTGAGCCAGCGCGCGGCTGCCGAACAGTTCCGACAATTCACCGGCGGCAGAGCGGCGTTGCAAATCCATCTGGAAAAAGCGCTCTTGCGCGTGCAGAAACCCGATGGCGCGGGCCAGGTCGTCCAGGCTCCAGGCGCTAAGCTCGGGTACGCCGAGACGATCGCGTTTTACCGTAACCGGCGCCTTCAGGCCGGCGAGTTCGAAAGATCCATCGAGCTGGGGCAGACTGCCATGCAACGCGGCCCAACCGGCGAAAAATGCGCCTGCAGGCAGAAGTACCGCCAGCAGCAGCAATCGGCGAATTCTTCTCATCAGGCTTTTTCAGTCACCCACCCGCAACAGTTTCATCGAGTTTGTGCCGCCAGATATGCCAATCGCTTCACCCTCGGTAAAAATAACCAAATCGCCCTGCGACACCAGGCCCTGTTCCAGCAGGCGCTCGGACACCTGCTTCCAGACCTTGTCCGTCCGGGTCTGGGTGATATCGAACGATACCGGAAACACGCCCCGGTACAAGTTGACCCTGCGCCGCGTCCGTTGATGACGGGTGAAAGCATAAATCGGTATATCCGATCTGATCCGCGACATCCACAGGGCAGTCTTGCCAGATTCTGTCAGCGCGATAATCGCTTTGACATCGAGGTGATTGGCCGTGTACATGGCCGCCATCGCGATCGCCTCGTCGGTATGTTTGAACGTCGAATCGATTCTATGGCGCGACCGGGTATGCACGAGATGGTGTTTTTCAGCCGCTTCGCAAACCCTCGCCATCGCCGCTATGGCCTTGACCGGATACTTGCCGATTGCCGTTTCACCGGACAGCATCACCGCGTCCGAACCATCCATGACCGCGTTGGCAACATCGGACACTTCGGCACGGGTCGGAATCGGGCTGTTGATCATCGACTCCATCATTTGGGTCGCCGTGATACCGACTCGGTTTTTTTGCCTGGTCATGCGAATAATTCTTTTCTGCAGACCCGGCAGTTCCGCATACCCGACCTCCACACCCAGATCGCCACGGGCGACCATGACCACATCGGCCGCATCGATGATGGACTCAATATTTTCAATCGCTTCCGCACGCTCTATCTTGGCGACGATCTTTCCGTGGCCTCCCGCCTGCTGATACAGCGATTTCGCCTCGTTGACATCAGTCGCATCACGCGGAAACGAGACCGCCAGAAAATCCACGTCCATGTCCACGGCAAGCTTGATGTCGTCACGATCTTTATCCGAAAGCGCCTTGACCGACAGTCCGCCACCAAGGCGATTGATCCCCTTTTTGCTCGACAACACCCCGCCAACCAATACGCGGCTAACGACCCTCGGATGCGCCACTTCGATGACTTCAAGGGTTATTTGCCCATCGTCGAGCAACAGGACATCGCCGGGGCTAAGATCCTGGGAAAGCTGCTCGTAGGTAATCCCGACGACTGTATTGGTGCCGGCATCGGGATCGTATTCGTAATCCAGCGAGAAGTGATCGCCTTCCTTCAGATCGATGCGATCCTCGCTAAAACACTCGATGCGAATCTTTGGGCCACCGAGGTCGCCGAGTACAGTTACCTCACGCCCGGTTTTCGCCGAAGCTTCCCTGATCAGGCGCATTATTCGCGTGTGGTCTTCGGCTTTACCGTGAGAAAAGTTGATCCGCGCGACATCCATGCCGGCCAGGATCATCTGCTCGAGCATCTCGGGCGTGTCGGTCGCCGGCCCCAGTGTCGCGATTATTTTTGTTCGTCTTTGCATGTCGACTCTCGCCCGCGTCCGGGGCCTCCGCTCAGGCGGCTTCCTGCGCGCGCGCCTGTAATACCGCTACGGCAGGCAAAGTCTTGCCCTCAAGAAATTCCAGGAAAGCGCCACCGCCCGTCGAGATATAAGAAATCTGGGCTGTAAGCTTGTATTTCTCCAGCGCGGCCAGCGTATCACCACCACCGGCAATAGAAAACGCCGAGCTTTCGGCGATCGCGTTGGCGAGCGTGCGCGTGCCTTCGCCAAACTGGTCGATCTCGAAAACACCGACCGGGCCGTTCCAGACTATGGTTCCCGCATCACGCACAATGCCGGCCAGGACTTCAGCCGTATCCGGCCCGATATCGAGAATCATCTGATCGTCTTCCACCTGGTCCACTGCACGTACATCCGCTTCTGCCGTATCCGAGAATTCGGTGGCGACCACAACGTCGCTGGGTAGCGGAATACTCGCTCCACGCCGGGCGGCAAATTCAGACACTTCCCGGGCCGCATCCAGCATATCGGGTTCATACAATGACTTGCCTACCGGATGACCCGCAGCCGCGATAAAGGTATTGGCAATACCGCCGCCAAGAACCAACTGGTCAACCTTTTCGGCAAGCGTCTTCAAGATAGTAAGTTTGCTCGAGACCTTGGAACCGCCGACGATGGCAACCAGCGGCCTGGCCGGATTCTCCAGCGCCTGGCTCAGCGCCTGCATTTCTCCAACCAGCAACGGCCCGGCACAAGCGATCGGCGCATACCGCGCAACACCGTGTGTACTCGCGTGGGTGCGGTGAGCGGTGGCAAATGCATCCATGACGAATATATCAGCCAGCGCCGCCATTTTTCTGGACAATTTATCGTCATTGCTTTTTTCGCCGGGATGAAAGCGCACGTTCTCGCATAGCACGACTTCGCCGTCATCGATGCTTAGCCCATCCAGCCAGTCTTTTTCGAGTCTCACTTTCAAACCCAGCATGCTGGACAATCTTTTGGCAACCGGCGCCAGCGAAAACTCTTCCTGATACTCACCCTCCCGTGGACGCCCAAGATGCGATATCAGCATTAGCTTCGCACCGGCGGCAACCGCCATGCGGATGGTCGGCAAGGCAGCGCCGAGACGGGCGTCGCTGGTGACATTACCATCGCTGATCGGCACATTCAGGTCTTCCCGGATCAGCACGCGTTGACCCGCAAGATCCAGTTCACTCATACGTAGAAAATTCACATGTCCTCCGCCACAGGAGATCTATCGGCAATGCGCGGCTCTGCGATCGACCCGCTAGCAGACCGATTATTACTTCGCGTTCATCAGCGCCAGCGTCGTATCCAGCATCCGGTTTGAGAAACCCCACTCGTTGTCATACCAGGCGCAAACTTTTACCAGCCTGCCCTGCATGACCTTGGTCAGGGTCGCGTCATAACTGGACGAAGCCGGGTCGTGATTAAAATCTATTGAAACCAGCGGTCCGTCACTGTACTGCAGCACCCCCTTAAGTTCTCCTTCGCTTGCCTGTTTGAGTATCGAGTTGATTTCTTCGACCGAGGTATCGCGGGTTGCGGTAAACACAAGATCCACGAGCGACACGTTGATGGTCGGCACACGGATCGCAAAGCCGTCCAGCTTCCCTGCCAGTTCCGGAATCACCAGGCCAACCGCGGCGGCGGCCCCGGTCTTTGCCGGAATCATCGACATGGTCGCCGAACGGGCCCTTCGCAGATCCGAGTGATAGACATCGGTCAGGACCTGATCGTTGGTGTAGGCGTGAATGGTGGTCATCAGCCCATGTTCAAGACCGATTTTGTCAAGCAGGGGCTTGACCAGCGGCGCCAGACAGTTGGTCGTGCACGAAGCATTCGAAATGATCTGGTCGCTCGCTTTCAGCGTATCGTGGTTGACGCCATAAACGATTGTCGCATCCACGGATGTGCCGGCGGGCGCCGAGATAATGACTTTTTTTGCACCCGCCGCCAGGTGCGGCGCCGCCTTTTCCTTGGTGGCAAAGAATCCGGTGCTTTCGAGCACAACGTCAACGCCGAGTTCGGCCCATGGCAACTTGCCCGGGTCACGTTCGGCGCAAACACGAATTCGGTCGCCGTTCACTACCATGTGGTCGCCATCCACACTGATCTCACCGGGGAACTTGCCGTGCGCGGTGTCATACCGCGTCAGATGGGCATTGGTATTCGCGTCACCCAGGTCATTGACGGCAACAATGCTGATTTCCCCGTTGCGACCCGATTCGTACAGGGAGCGCAGAATATTGCGGCCAATTCGGCCATAGCCATTAATTGCTACTTTGACAGTCATGTTATTTTCCTTTCTGAATATCTGGCTGCGATCAAAGAATCTCTCGGGCAACCTTGACGATGTTATCCGAGGTGAATCCGAATTTTTCAAATAACAAGCGGGCCGGCGCTGACAAGCCAAACCGGTCCATACCAATAATCCGGCCACTCGGGCCAGCATAACGATGCCAGCAATCGCTGACGCCTGCTTCGATAACTACACGGGCGCTAACTTCGGCAGGCAACACCGAAGCGCGATACGCATCGTCCTGAACCTCGAAAACGTTGGTACTCGGAATCGACACCACCCGTGTGGACACGCCGGATTTTTCCAGTTGCTCGGCCGCCTCCATCGCGACGGCAACCTCGGAACCGGTGGCGATCAAAATTAACGCGGGCGTTCCTGCACAGTCACGCAGGACATAGCCGCCGCGCCGGATATTTTCGATCTGCTTGCCGTCACGTTTCTGGAACGGCAGGCCCTGGCGGGTAAATACCAGGCAGGTCGGCCCGTCCCGCCTTTCGATCGCCGCCTGCCATGCGACGACGGACTCGACGGAGTCGCATGGCCTCCAGACGATCATCCCCGGTATCAGCCGAAGGCTGGCGAGATGTTCTACCGGCTGATGGGTGGGCCCGTCTTCGCCAAGGCCGATCGAGTCGTGGGTGTAAACGAAAATGCTGCGCACTTTCATCAGCGCCGCCATCCGTACGGCGTTGCGTGCATAGTCCGAGAATGTCAGGAAGGTGGCGCCATAGGGAATCAGACCACCGTGCAGCGCCATGCCATTCATCATCGCGGACATGCCGAATTCCCTGACCCCGTAATAAAGGTAGTTGCCGCCGACATCCTCTGCGGTAATCGTCTTCGACCCATCCCAGTAAGTCAGATTGGAGCCGGTCAGATCCGCCGATCCGCCGAGCATTTCCGGCAAGACCGGCGCGAACCCGTTGAGCGCCCGCAACGATGCCTTGCGAGTCGCCATATCGGCGGCTTCGGTGTTTATTTCCTCAACGACGCCGGCAGCGAATTCCTGCCAGTTATCCGGCAGTTCGCCAGCCATGCGCCGCTGGAATTCAGCCCCCAGTTGCGGATGCTTTTGCCGGTAAGCGGCAAACATCTGCTGCCATTGTTCTTCCAGCCTGGCTCCCTTTCCCCTGGCATCCCATCCGGCGCGTATGTCGTTCGGGACTTCGAACGGCGCGTGCGGCCAGCCGATGGTCTCCCTGACCAGCGCAATTTCTTCAGCGCCCAGCGGCGCACCGTGGGTCGCTGCACTGCCCTGCTTGTTTGGCGAACCCCAGCCGATTACCGTTTTACAACAGATCAGACTGGGACTGTCGCTGGCGCGGGCGTCGTCTATGGCCTTCGCCACGGCCACCGGGTCGTGGCCATCGACATCGGCAACCACATGCCAGCCATAGGCCCGGAAACGGGCCGGCGTATCATCGGTAAACCAGCCATCGACCTTGCCGTCGATGGAAATCCCGTTGTCGTCATAGAAAACAATCAACTTGCCGAGGCGCAAGGTACCGGCCAGAGAGCAGGCTTCATGCGAAATGCCCTCCATCAGGCAACCATCACCGGTGAAGGCATAGGTATGGTGATCGACCAGATCGAAGCCGGGCTTGTTGAATTGTGCCGCCAGGACTTTTTCAGCCAGCGCCATGCCGATCGCGTTGGTGATGCCTTGCCCCAGCGGGCCGGTGGTCGTTTCTATACCGAGGTCCCGATCGATTTCCGGGTGGCCGGCGGTATGATAACCGAGCTGGCGGAAATTTTGGATCTGCTCTATATCCAGCGGATACCCACTCAGGTACAAGACCGAATACAAGAGCATCGAGCCATGGCCATTCGACAACACGAAACGATCCCGATTTTCCCAGCGCGGATTAGCCGGGTTGTGCCTGAGGTAATCGTTCCAGAGTACCTCCGCAATGTCGGCCATGCCCATCGGCATGCCCGGGTGCCCGGAATTGGCTTTTTGAACTGCATCCATCGACAGGGCACGAACTGCATTGGCAAGGTCTCTGCGCTGAGGCATTTTTGCTGAATCCTGAGTTGGAAAGCGGCGCATTTTCGCCGATGAGCCGCCGACGGGCAACTGCTGCGTGCCTGCCCTCGCAAATACACTCTTGCCAGGTCCTGCCCAGCGGGCCGAGTCACTTACTGCGCTTTGCCTGAGCTATATTCCGAAAATTGTTCCGCTGCCGGTTCTTCGCTCGGTGGCACCACCAGATATGCAAAATCGCGCGCGACAGACTGGCGGGTGCGGCCTCAGGTCTTCCACTTGATCGAACAGCCCACAGAAGGCGTTTGTTCCCGCGGCCCGTGACTGGTACGCACGATCTGCAGCATCGCATCGAGTAATTCGCGCGGGCTGCCGGCCGGTGGCTCCTCGGTTCGACCGGCATCCAGACGGCCGCGGTACTGTAGTTCCAGGTCCTGGTTGAAGCCAAAAAAATCCGGTGTACAGACCGCCCCGTAGTCACTCGCCGTCTGTTGGCTTTCGTCAAGCAGATAAGGAAAAGGAAAAGCCAGCTCACTGGCCAGACGCTGCATCTCATCCGGCCCATCCTCCGGGTAACGGCTGATATCGTTGCTCATAATGCCAACCGCTGCGACGCCTTCGGGCGCCAGAACCTGCAAGTCCCCGATTATTCGTCGCAACGATGCCTTGACGAACGGGCAATGGTTGCTGAGAAACATGACCAGTGTGGCACGCGAGCCACGGCAATCTTCCAGCGTCCATAGCTTGCCAGCCGGGTCGGGAAGCGCGAAATCGGGCGCCGGCCAGCCAAAATCACAAACAGGCGTTTCCAGGGCAATCATCAGCTGCTCGAAGATAAGGAGTATCTTTTAAAATACTAGCAGGCGGGCCGCCAACAAACGACATAATCCCGGGGCCGCGTGAAACCGGCCGGCCTGCCCGTTATACTTGTGCGTTAGCGCAGCTGAGGATTCAGAGGTTTCAGTAACATGCTGAAAAATTTTCTATTTACTTCGGAATCGGTTTCCGAGGGTCATCCGGACAAGGTAGCGGATCAGATCTCGGACGCCGTCCTGGATGCAATTATTGCGCTAGATCCAAGTGCCAGGGTCGCCTGCGAAACAATGGTCAAAACCGGCATGGCAGTTATCGCCGGCGAGGTCAGCACGGATGCCTGGGTCGACCTGGAAGAGATCACCCGCCAGGTGATCCTCGACATTGGTTACGATAATTCCGAGGTGGGTTTCGATGGGGCGACCTGCGCGGTGATCAATGCGATCGGCAAGCAGTCATCGGATATCAACCAGGGCGTGGACCGTGCGACGCCGGCCGATCAAGGTGCCGGCGACCAGGGCATGATGTTTGGTTATGCGAGCAATGAAACCGAGGTACTGATGCCGGCGCCGATTACTTATGCTCACCGGCTGGTCCAGCGGCAGGCCGAACTGCGCAAGAACGGGACTTTGCCCTGGCTGAGGCCGGATGCAAAAAGCCAGGTATCCATACGCTACGAAGACAACGTACCGGTCGCCGTCGATGCCATCGTCCTGTCAACCCAGCACGACCCGGACATATCGCATGCGGACCTGACGGAAGCGGTTATCGAGGAGATTATTCGCCCGACGCTGCCGGATGGCTGGCTGCACAAGAAAACCCGGATTCACGTTAATCCGACTGGCCGTTTCGTGATCGGTGGCCCGGTCGGTGACTGCGGCCTGACCGGACGAAAAATTATCGTCGATACTTATGGCGGCATGGCCCGGCACGGGGGTGGCGCCTTCTCTGGCAAGGATCCATCGAAGGTCGACCGTTCGGCTGCTTATGCCGGCCGTTATGTTGCCAAAAATATCGTCGCCGCCGGTCTGGCCGATCGCTGCGAGATCCAGATTTCCTACGCCATCGGTGTCGCGGAGCCCACCTCGATCAGCATCGATTCCTTTGGCACCGGCAAGGTTTCGGAGGAGCGGTTGATTCAGCTAGTACGCCAGCATTTTGACCTGACGCCTTTCGCCATCCTGGAAATGCTCGACTTATTGCGGCCGATCTACAAAGCTACCGCCGCTTATGGCCATTTCGGTCGAGAGGAAGCTGATTTTTCCTGGGAACGCACGGACAAAGCCGAATTACTGAAAATGGAAGCCGCGGCCTGAGCGGTTCATCGATCACATGAACGTGAGAAAAAGACCATGACCATTGAAACTGCCACAGCCTTGCCGGCCGACTACGAGGTTGCCGATATGAGCCTTGCCGAGTGGGGGCGCAAGGAAATGGCGATAGCCGAGACGGAAATGCCAGGATTGATGGCGCTGCGCGAAAAGTATGCCAGCGAAAAGCCATTGAAAGGCGCCAGGATTGCCGGCTCACTGCACATGACCATTCAGACCGCGATGCTGATTGAAACATTGACCGCGCTCGGCGCGGAAGTTCGCTGGGCCTCGTGCAATATTTATTCGACCCAGGATCATGCCGCTGCGGCGATAGCCGCCACCGGGGTCCCGGTATTCGCCTTCAAGGACGAGTCGCTGGAGGAGTACTGGAATTTTACGCACAAGATCATGGAATGGCACGACGGCGGTACCCCGAACATGATTCTCGATGACGGCGGCGACGCAACCATGCTGGTGATGCTTGGCAGCAAAGCAGAACAGGATAAATCCGTGCTCGATAACCCCGGCAGTGAAGAAGAGCAATTTCTTTTCGCAGCGATTCGCAAGCGCCTGGAAAAACACCCGGGCTGGTATTCGAACATCCAGAAAAACCTCAAGGGCGTCACCGAAGAAACGACCACCGGAGTCAACCGTCTGTACCAGCTGGAAAAAGCCGGCGAGCTGCCGTTCCCGGCCATCAACGTCAACGATTCGGTCACCAAGGCGAAATTTGACAACCTGTACGGTTGCCGCGAGTCGCTGGTCGACGGCATCAAGCGCGCGACCGATGTGATGGTAGCCGGCAAGACCGCGGTGATTGCGGGCTATGGCGATGTCGGCAAGGGATGCGCGCAGTCGCTGAAAGGCCTCGGGGCAACCGTTTGGGTTACCGAGATTGACCCGATTTGCGCCTTGCAGGCCGGGATGGAGGGGTTCCGCGTCGTCACCATGGATTACGCCTGCGACAAGGCCGATATTTTCGTTTCCGCGACGGGAAATTACCTGGTGATCAGCCATGAGCACATGAAAAAAATGAAGCACCAGGCCATCGTTTGCAATATCGGGCATTTCGACAATGAAATTGACGTCGCCGCGCTAAAGCAATACGAGTGGGACAACATCAAGCCGCAGGTCGACCATGTGATTTTCCCGGACGGCAAGCGAATCATTCTGCTCGCGGAAGGTCGCCTGGTGAATCTTGGCTGCGCAACCGGCCATCCGAGTTTCGTGATGTCCAATTCCTTTTCCAACCAGGTGCTGGCGCAGATGGAACTCTGGAACAAGCCTGAGCAGTATGGCAACGAGGTCTACGTCCTGCCCAAGCACCTGGATGAAGAAGTTGCCCGGTTGCACCTGGACAGGATTGGCGCCACGCTCACCAAACTGACCCCGGAACAAGCTGAATATATCGGCGTAACCGTCGACGGCCCATACAAACCCGCGCATTATCGTTACTAAACGGATCGAATGCTGACCGCGATTTTCCTGTTTGTACTCGGGTCGATCGGACTGCTGATTTTTGAAGAATACCTGCACAATCACCCATCGCTCAGCAACCTTGGGACCTGGCTGAGCGAACACCTGTACATCCCCATGCTCAGGGCCGCCCTGGCTCTGGTTTTTGTGGCCGCCGCCTACCCGGCGCTGTTTGGGCTGCAAGATGCCCCAGCGATCGATAGCTTGCTGAGCGCCGGACATTATCGGCTCGACTGGTGGATCAACGGCGTCTTGCTGGTCAGCCTCGCGCTGCCGGCCGTACCCGGGCTGGGCCGGATTCCGGGGATCGTCCTGACCCTCCAGGGCATGGTCGCCAGCGCGATGTTGTTCGGTTGGCTTGCACAGGATTTGGGTTTGACACAGTACTGGTTGTTGCCGGGCTGGAGGCTGCTCGCAAAAATCCTGTTGATCACGGGCACAGCGGGTCTGCTGTCCTGGATGGCTGGATATTATCTTCAGCTTGCACGCAAGCGGCTGGTCGCCGAGAGCCTGCGCCTGTTCGCTCAAATGCCGGCGCTGATTATTTTTGGCAGCGCACTGGGACGGCAGCTGGACGGACTATAGGCAACTGGCGTTGTCCAGTACAAAGCACCGGCCACGCACATGCCGCCGGCGAGTCAGGCCGGGAGTATATCGGGATGTTTTGCTGCCTGGAGCAGCAGGCCGGATCCTTTTATTTTTTGGATATCAGGATCCGGCCACGCAAGCTTGGCCTTATTCGGCGGGCATTACGTTTTCGGCCTGGGGCCCTTTTGCGCCCATGGTCACTTCCATCGTGACTTTCTGGCCTTCGTGTAATGATTTGCGACCACTACCAGCGATGGCGCTGTAGTGAACGAAAACGTCTTTACCGCTTTCCTGTTCAATAAATCCAAAACCCTTTTCATCATTGAACCACTTGACGGTACCTTCTACTTGTTCAGACATAACTCTCTCTTACTTTTAAATTTCCGATAAATCGGAGTTACAAACTACCAACCCCATAAAGAATTGGCCTAAAACCTGTCACGCTTGCCTGGCTGGGGATTCCTCAGCGATTAGGCATCGGCGACGCCAGCTGAGCTACGTTCCTGAGGTGGCGGCGATTGTACACCACGAATCGACGCTATTGCGACAAATTTTTGATCGCCGCCTGCGTACCCAGGGTCGCGGCCAGTAATTTGCTGGTTTCTATCTCAAAAACGCTGTGCGCATCGCCGGCCGCCGCCCAGACGGTGGCATGTGCAAACAGATCATCATCGAGGTAGGTATCGATCATCCGGCCATGCCCCAGCGGGGGCACGCCGCCAATTGCGTATCCGGTGGCATCTATGACAAATTCCGCATCCGCCTTGCCCAGCGCCTCACCATGTACTTCGCCGAGTTTTTCGAGGCATACGGTATTGTTGCCGCTGACCAGCGCCAGTACCGGCGTGTCACTGCTCAGCCCCCTGAAAATGATCGACTTGACGATCCGGCCCTGCTCGCAGCCTATCGCCGATGCCGCATCCTGGGCCGACCGAGTGGTATCGGCCAGGGTGATTACGCGGCATTCCAGCCCCAGGTCCAGCAACGCCGCACTGAATTTTTGCAAGCCCGAAGCGGACATTCAGATTTGCCGTCCCTGGTTGATACTGCTCCCGCCCTTTTCACCAACCATTCGTCCGCTTCCCTTTGCTTACCGGCCCACAGGATTCCAAGGCATCCTGGACGCGTCTATGAGTTCGCGCTTGTCGCCAGCGGCCATGGCTTTGATTTTTATCTCTCGCCTCAACGCGGCACCGTGGTCACCGACTTCTTCCCGGAAAACAAGCTTGACCGGCAGCCTCGAGCGTGTGTATTTAGCGCCCACGCCGTCATTATGGCTGGCCAGACGGCCATCGACGTCTTTTGCAACGCCCGTATAGAGCGTTCCATCGGCGCAGCGAACGATATAAACCGACCATATTGGATGCGAAGCCGGTTGCCCGTCTTCCCAGGCCTCACCCATCCGGCATTCATCGATGCCCGATTGCTCATGCATGGCGAAACTGAATGTTTCGGCTCATAAAACCCTCCATCGCCTGTACTTTGGCAGCGCCGGTAAGGCCATTCCGGGTCGGCCCGGCGGCTACCGCCTCGGCGACATGCGGGCCAAGGTCCGGATCGACATTGCGTCTTTTAATGTAAACTGATGCCCAAGTTTCCGCAAACCCCGTGCCGCTTCCCGGACGATGGCGGCGAGCCAGGAATCCGATGATGACCAAAATCGCTCTAATCCAGCAGCCCGCATCGGGTAGCCGCGGAGAAAACATCAATAAAGGCATTGCCGCGACTCGCGAAGCGGCGGAAAACGGTGCGGCGCTGGTTTGTTTTTCCGAGCTTGCTTTCGACCGGTTTTATCCGGCGCAACCGGCAGGTCCGGATCGGGACAAGCTGGCTGAAACCATCCCGGGTCCGACCACGGAGATGTTCACCGCCCTGGCCCGCGAACTGAAAGTCATCGTCGTGCTCAATTTTCTCGAAATGGATGGCGGCAAGACCTTTGACAGCTCGCCGGTCATCGACGCCGATGGCGCCATCCTGGGCAGCACACGCATGGTGCACGTGCCCGACTATCCCTGCTTCCATGAAAAAAGCTATTACACGCCGGGTGATCGCGGTGCCGCCGTCTATGACACGGCCATCGGCAGAATCGGCGTCGCGATCTGTTATGACCGGCATTACCCCGAATATATGAGAGCGCTCGCTGTAGCCGGCGCCGAGCTTGTTCTGACGCCGCAAGCCGGCGCTGCGGACGAATGGCCCGCTGGATTGTTCGAAGCGGAAATGCGGGTGGCGGCCTTTCAGAACGGTTTTTTTACCGCCTTGTGCAATCGCGTCGGCAAAGAACCGACGATGGATTTTGCCGGCGAATCTTTCGTCTGCAACCCGGCAGGCGTGGTTATTGCCAGGGCCGGCCTGGGCAGCGATGAAATACTGTACGCCGACCTGGATTTTTCCCAAGTCGCTTTGTCGCACGCAAGAAAACTGTTTCTGGCCGACCGGCGGCCCGCTTTGTACCGCGACTGGGTGGATCCCTAGCCCGGATTATTCATAGGCGACAAGGCCTACGATAGCGATCCACTGGATGATCTGTGTCAGTGTCTGGGGGTAACCCTGATTGCGCCACATAAATCCAACCGTAAGAAACCAAAGAGCCAAGACGGTCGAGCGTTGCGAGGTTACAAACGGCGTTGGAAAGTTGAACGCCTATTTGCATGGTTACAAAACTATCGCAGGCTTGTCACTCGATTCGAATATTATGCTGAAAACTTCCTTGCCTTTCTCAAACTCGCCGCTTTCATGATCTTGGCTAAAAAGTATTTATGAGATGGCTTCTAGTAATTAAATCGGGAAACTAAGTCTCCGATGGGAATCTAGGCGCCTATTCCAGTTGAATCTGGATGGCCGAGAGTCGCTGGCCAGAGATGCCTTCGAAGGGTTCTATGCAGCGCGTCTGAAATTCCGGATGCCTGACGCAAAGCTCGAGGGATGAAGCTGGATTGACATTGTCGAGCTCGAAGTATCCTGTCGCATCACTTTGAGCGCTGCCTCGAAGGACGAGGCGCAAGTCGCGAGCGTACTGCTCATCACCCGCTGCCATTAAAACGAGTGACTGCTCAACAGGCTCCACGTGTACCCACGCGCCCGCAACCGGTATCCCGGCGGGATCGATCACGGTTCCACTCACTCGAACAGCCGGATCCAACGCCAGGTCGAGCCTGCGTACCTGGGATCCAGCCGGAACGTCGATGCCATCCAAAATGCGCAAAGCGAAACCCTCCGCGCGGACGGTGAGCTGATCGATTTCCTTCTCCAGGAGGCCGCCTATACGGTACCACCCATCCCGATCGGTCTGGCTCAACAGACGCCGTTTGGCGCCCTTGCCAACGGCCACGATGGCGTCAGAAATCGCACTGCCGGTCAGCGAAGAAAAAACCCGCCCTTCCACGCGCACACCCGATTCCAGCACCACGGTTAGCTGTGTGGCGCCCTGTCCGACGGCGACGTTTTCCAGGCGACGGGGCAGCAGGTCGGCGGCCACGACGCTGAGGTCGTAAACCTTCTCCTCCAGGGTGTCGAACCGGAAACGGCCCTGCGTGTCCGTTTCGACCGCACCTATGGCACGGTTCAGGGAAATGGGCTGATACGGCTGTTCCCGGGCTCTCTGGACCTGCCGGGCATACCAGTTCTGCAACTCCTCATTACGGCCTTCCCGGATCAGAAACTGTTCCCTGGCGACACGTGCGTGCTCGCGCCGCTCATGCAACACTTCATTCGACACCGTGTTCGGGACCACGGCGACCAGTGCTCCCGGGACCGGACTACCCTCGAGATCAATGACCCTTCCTAACAGGAAGAACCCCGATGCCAGTCGCAGCTCGATGGTCGTGACCCGGTTGTCTTGCCTGATCTCTCCCAGTGCCACACCTGGCGTGAAGCCTCCTTTTTGGGCCAGCAGTCCATAGGCGCCGGCCCGCAAGCCCTCGAATTGAAACTTGCCCTCGTCGTCGCTCGTGCGCCTGGCGACGGGTACGCTAAAGGCAGTCTGGAGCAGGGAAACCGGTTCCGCGAACCGGTGCTTCACTCCCTCACCCAGCCAGAGGGCCAGCTCTGCGCCGGGAACCGGCCGACCCCGCTGGTCGAGCACAATGCCCGTCAGGCGCCGACCGGGTGAGAGCCTCACTTGAACATCCCGACTGCCGGCCACAATGTCCCTGAGCGCCAGCGGCGCAAAACCCTGAGCGCCCGCCTTTAGTTGGAATTCGCCCGGATACACGCCGAGTCGAAAATAGCCTCCGGCGTCACTGCGAGTCTGATCGATCAGCTCGGCTTCACCCGACCAGTTACCGCGTCCCTCGTCGCCCTGGGTGAGCACTTCTATCTCTGCTCCC